>JANNQE010000199.1:0-7703 GCA_031441625.1 Planctomycetia bacterium | reverse complement strand
TGGGCGGCGCCGCGCGACCTGCCGTACGACCCGAACGGGCCGCTGCCGCGGCTCGGCCACCCGGAGCAGTTCGGTGGCGGTGAACGGCGCGGGTGTGGGGACGGGGTCGGAGTGAAACACGGTGAGACTCCAGGGTGTGGGAGGCGGTCGCCTCCCGGTTCGGGTTCGACGCCGCCCGGCGGGCGGGGTCGGTGGGGCCGACCGTCGGACCGCGACGGCACGGGGTCGGCCTGTTCAGCAGGAGCGGCCGGGCGCGGGTACTGCTTCAACCGGGGCGGGCGCGAGCCCTCTGTTTGCAGAGAGGGCTCGCCCCGCGCTACTTCAGCCGCAGGTGCCTGAGTGCCTGCTTGCGGGTGGCCGGTACGGGCTTCGGCACCGGTTTGTTCGCGGGCTCGTTCTGCAGCGGGGCGGCGACGACCCGGAAGGAGGCCAGAAGGCCGTCGAGGTCCTCGGAGGCGATGACGACCTTGCCCCGCCGCCCCTTCGCCCCCAGGCGAAAGTGGGCGAGCAGCCGGTCCCGGACCCAGCCGCGGACGGTCGCTTCGGACACGCGGGCGCGGGCGGCGGCCTCCTTAACGCTGAGGAGCGTGGTCATGGGATCACCGGTGGGTGGGTGCCGTCCGTGGCGTCGGTTAGGGGTGGGCGGGGCGGTCAGCCGCGGGCGGGTGCGGGCAGGTCCGGGTCACGCACCTCGAAGGCGGCCACGGGGGCCGGGGGTTCGCCCCGCTCGCCGCGGGGGAGGCGGCGGACCAGGCCGCGGCGGCCGAGGGCGGCGATCGCCCGGCGGATGGTGGACGGGGCGTAGCGGGTCAGCAGGGCCAGGGTGGTGGGGGTGAGCGGCGACCGGCCGCCGACCGCCGTGGCCCGCAGCAGGGTCCAGGCGGCGGTGGCGGGCCGCGAGAGCCCGAGGTCGCGCACCAGGGCGGCGAACCGAGTGATGCCGATGAGCTTTTCCAGGGCCGGGGTCAGGACGGGGGTCATAGGGTCTCCGGGGGGGGGGCGGGCGGTCAGCCTGGGTGGGGGTGGGTCAGGTCGGGCGGGTCGGCGGCCGACGGCAGCGGGAGGCGGGCGGGGTGGCCACGACGGCGTGGTGGTGCGGGCGCGGGCGGTGCCGCCGCGTCGTCGGCCCCCACGTCAGGGGCGTCGGCCCGCGGGGGTGAGACGGCCCCGCCCCCCGTCAACCACGGCAGGGTGTACACGTTCTTGTGGCCGGGAAGGACCGGGTCCTTCACCACCGCACGGGTGGCGACGAGCCGGGCGAGGGCGTGGCGGATGGTGCGGAGCGGACGGTCGAGGGCTTCCGCCAACTGCTCACCCGACACTCCAGCCGCCGTCCGCCCGGCGAGCGGCCCAAGCTTCAACCTGGCGTTCCTAAGCGCGTGCCACGTGAGTACCACCAGGATCGCACTCTGGGCGTCGGGCACGACCCGTACGAGGGCCGTGAGCACGGTGCGAGTGAGTTGGGCGTACCCGTCTCGCCCGCCGCCACCGGGTTCGAGCGGGGCCGAGGTCAAGGGGTGAGACACAGCTTGTCCTCCGTTTCGAGGGATCGAATCAGCCTGTCCAGTGAGTCCTCGGCCCCGCCCTTGGCGAAGCGGCGGAGGACTTCGACGTCCAACTTGCACGGGAGGCCGGGGAACAGTTCGCCGACGGCGTCCTCGGCGGCCGCCCGCACGGCAGCCTTCGCGCGTTCGATCTCATCCGGGTCGTCCGGGAGGTTGACCAAGTAGCCGTCGTGGAGGCCGAGGCGGACGTCCAACCCGGCGTCGGCCAAATGCGCACCCATCGCTTGAAAGCACGCCGCCGCACTCGACTGGATGACGAAGTTCTGACACGAACGCGCGACGTGCCCGACGGCTCGCGGGTCGGACGTGGCGAACGCCGCCCGGAACCCGATCACCGACTCCGCCCACCCGCGGGCGAGGCCGAGCGCCGCCTGCGTCCGCGCCCAGCTCACCAGCCGCGGGTACATGCTCTGGAGCAGATGGAGGCGGCCGGTCGCCTCCGCGACCGAGCAGCCCAGGGAGCGGGCCAGTCCGACCGCCGTCTGCCCGTACAACACCGACAGCAGCAACCGCTTCAGCCACCGGTCGCGCACCGCCTTCACCGCCTCCGCCGACATGTGGGGCGTGACCAGCCCGACCCGCCGGCCGAGGTTCAAGTACACGTCACCCGCGGTGAAGTCGGCCAGCAGGTGCGGGTCCCCGCTCACCGCGGCCGCGACCCCGGGCTCGTGCTGCGCGAAGTCCGCGTGCACCCACACGCACCCCGGCTCGGGCAGCAGTAGGGGGCGCAGCTCGCCCGGTAGGGAGAGCAGGTTGGGGCGGACCACGCTCAACCGGGAGGTGTGCTGGGCGAGCGGCAGCACGCCGTGCCGCACCCGCCCGTCGGCGTCCACCCGCTCGCCCAGCCGCTGGCCGAGGACGGCGTCGAATCGCACCAGCCGGTAGACGGCGTCGACCGCCGGGTGCCACCCCCGCCGGTCCTTCAGGTCCCGCTCGCAGGTGCTCGGCAACCCGGTCTCGGTCTTCGGCCAGTCGGCGAGCAACCCGTGTCGGGCGAGGACGTGGCGGAAGGCGACCACCCCGATCCCCGGCCCGTCGTGCGTGTAGCCGTGGACGGTGGCGACGCCGAGCAGTCGCCGGCGATACCCGCGGCCGGAGTCGGTCAGGCGGTCCCACCCGTCGCGGTCGAACCGGATGCCGCGGGCGGCGGCGGTCGCCATGAGGGCGGCGTGCGGCTGGTGCAACCGCTCCAGGTGGGTGAGGGCGTCCGGCCCACATTGCTGCTCGACCGCCGAGCGGAGCTGGGGGTAGAGGGCCAGGCACGCCCGGGCGTCGGTCGCGCAGTAGTCCGCCACCGCCGCCCAGCCGTACTCCTCCTCGTGACGCAGGTGCAGGATGCTCTGCCGCAGGGCGGATTTCTCGCCCGTGCCGGTGAAGGGCACCCGGAACCTGGCGGCCAGGGTGGCCAGCCCGGCCTGGGCGTACGCCCCGCCGTACGGGCGGAACGCGTCGGCGTGTGCGAGCAGCACCCCGGCCAGCAGCGAGTCGAAGTGCCGCCCGGGCATCGGCACGCCGACCAGCCGGCAGTACGCCCGCTCGGCATGAGCCCCGTGCGTGACGAACAGGCGGTCGGGGCGGGCCAGCTCGTCCGCCAGCCGGCGGT
Source organism: Planctomycetia bacterium (assembly GCA_031441625.1). Classification (GTDB taxonomy): domain Bacteria; phylum Planctomycetota; class Planctomycetia; order Gemmatales; family Gemmataceae; genus JALHQU01. The sequence continues at coordinate 4,535 of JANNQE010000199.1, read as the reverse complement.
CGTCGGGTCGGAACACCCGCACCTCCCCGCCGGGGAACGCCAAGGCGGCGCACACCGGCGCCGCCGTGGTCACGTCCGGCTCGTCCCGCCCGCCTGCTTGCCGGACCCGGGTGAACCCGAACTCGGAGTCGAACCCGACGGGGGTCATCGCTCCTCCTTCGCCCGGAAGCGCAGGGCGAACTCCGGGTTGTCGGCGAGCAGCTGGTCGAGGGTGTCCACGGCCAGCGGTGAGAGGGCTTCCTCCACCGCCTCGCCGTCCGGCCACGTCACCGCCTCGACGACCGATCGTTCGACCGGCGAGAGCGGCACGTGCCCGAGCACGTACTTTTTGATTTGCGGGTCCCAGACCAAGTACGCCATCAGGAACGGTTCGACCGCTGCCAGGCACCGCAAGCGGTCGAACATGGGCCGACGGTTATCGACCAGCGGGGTGGTCATCAGGGCCACCCGATGGCGGGCCCAGTCGAACACCGGGGTGAACGCGAGCAGGACGGCTTGCGACGCCACCTTGGGGTCTTGGAGCAGGTCGCCGGCGAGGATCTGGAAGCGGGTCTCGTAAGACCCTTTCGGCTTGGACACCATGCCCAGGCACTGCACCGTGCCGGGCAGGTGGGGTGTGAACACGTCGGACACCCGCTTAAACTCCTTCGCCTCGAGCGGGTCGCCCTCGGCGAAGGTGGCGACACCCGCCAGGGGCTGGAGGGCGAGGCCGAGCCGTCGCTTCGAGCGCGGCTCCGTCGACATGGGGGCGAGCGGGAGGGCGAACCGCCCGCGGTGCGTCTGGTCGTGGCCGTTCAGGCCGGGTTCGGTGGTTGACATGTCTCTGCCTCTCGAGCGCTGGTGCCGCCGACGTGGCGGTGATCGCAGTGTGAGAGGTTGTAGAGTTCGAAGATCTGTCCACGGCGGAGCGGGGCGAGCGCGCGGGGTGATGACGCGGAATGACGTATGAGCTCGCGCGAGCCGGGCGGCGGAAGTGTGCTGACAATGAGACGGAGGAGGTACAGATCCGGCGGAAGTAATCTGGCGTAATATGGCCGCTGCCGTCAGATACGCCGGACGACTCGAACGTCCGCGGCCCAGCGTAACGGATTCTTGCAGAACCACTCGGCGGCCGACGGCTCGGCTTGGGCAAGGGCCTCTTGCACGGCCTCCGCCGCCCGCGTCTGATTCTTGATCGCTCGATACCTTTGCTTCAGGGCGGCGCCGGTCGCGGAACCCTGGGGGTGGAGGCAGAAATGTCTCAGCAGGGCTCGCGCTTCGGCGGTCGTCACGCACACCTCATGCCCCCGCACCCACACACGCACCTCGCGCCCGACCTGCTCGAACTCCACCACCTTCCCGAACGTCCGTGCCGTGGTGTCGTCCTCCGTCACCACCCGCCCGAACAGTGTCTCCACCCGGTCGGCCAGAGCGTGGTAGGGGGTTGTGCCTCCGAGGAACGCGACTACGGTCTCGATTGCCGGCGGGGTGAGCGTTCGAACCCGACGGTCGACCGGCGGCGGGCCCAGGTAGCGGAGACCGGGGTGGCTATGGCGGTACATCACCGGCAACCCATCTTGACCGATCACAAGTTCGTCGGTGTCGCACCCGCAGTCACGCCGGGCGTCGAGGGCGAGGCGGAGGACGAGGCGGGCAAGCTGCATGTGGGACGGCCCCGGCTTCCGGGCTTCCCAAACGATGTCCGCCAGGATGGCTCGCTCGAATTGGAGGTAGTCGGCCATCCCCGCCGCCCCCACCCCCAGCCGGTCGAAGGCGGCGTGGTACAGGGTCAGCCAAGCCGCCGTCAGCTGCCCGGCTTGGGCCGCCCGCTCCACGATCGGCGTGAGGAACGCCTGCAGCTCGGAGTCCGAACCACGCTCCGCTCGCTTCCCACGTACCCGCCGCGACCCAGTCTGGTTGGGGGTGCCGTGCAGGGCGGGGGCGGTGCCGCGAGTCGAAGATTGATCGGCGTTAGGTAGGGGTGGGGCAGGGGTTTCGTACACCAGACTCCGCGCCGAAAGAAGCGCGGTGACGAACTCCGGTGGGATGGGGGTCATGGAAGGTTGAACCTTCAGGCTGGCTGTCGCGCCGTTTCCGTCAGACCACGCCGCCTCACCAGTAGTCACGCTGAACCCGACTCCGAGATCAACCTCACGGCATCGGAGCGTTCGGTGATCGGACGAGATGGTGTTGGGTAGGTGTAGTAGAGAGAAGAGTAGTAAGTAAGGGACCGGGGGTGTTATCGGCTGCACCGGGAGTGACGTCCGATTGCACCACCGTCCAGTCGCACAGCACGGCCCGATGACCCGCATTCGCTCCACGGTTTCGAACCAACTCGGGAGGTGCCCGCCGCCACCCGCTCTCGGCTCAGTTGGGCGCACCGACATGCCCCCGGTCGACCTCGCGATGCCCCACGGACGGCCCACGACCTTCAGTGACTCCGCACTGGCCCTCTTTCCAAACGGATGGGAGATGGCACCTCGTAACACCAGCTGAGTGTGCCGCTCAAGTTCGGCGTCGATCCGAGCCGGCAGTCTGTAGCCCCCCCGAAGAGCGTCGCACCACTCTTCCTGTCGCTGAATGCCCGACCCCGATCAACAAGTTGGCCGTGACATGTCAAGAGCGCAGAATTCCACTGGGACAAGTGCACCCTTTCGAGTAGGATTCCTTCTTCGTTGATTAACTTATTTGGGCCGACTGAGGGGTCGCCCCCTATTTTTCCGTCGGCTCGACCGATTCGACACCAGGCTGGTGCCATCCGGATGACGCGCCCCGTTCACAGACCGGCGTCTCGACTGCCGACGAATCACCTCCCGATCCACCGTACCCCGCCAGTGGGATTACGTTCGGGGCGATCCGTTTGTGAACAGCGCTGTCTTGATCGAGTGCAACCGACTCATCAGCGCCGGGTGCGGGCAGGTCAAGGCTGGTGGCGGAACTGATCCCCCTCACGCGAGCACGGTCGGCGCTGCTGGTCTCGCCCCCTTCATGGGACAGTCCGGCTGGGGCGCCACTTCGTCTCGATGCCGTCCTCACCTCAGACCTCATTCAGAAATGGCGGAGCAGCGCAAACATCTCGGACCGCTGTTCGCCCCTCGGACCTGCCCCTACACCAGTGGCGTCACTTGGACGGAGCCTACCGTGTCCGACATGCCTTTCCCCGACGTGCTCGCGAAACAGCACCGGGCCATTCTGCTCCACCAGTTGGCTGACGCCAAGAACGGCGAGCTGCCGTTGAAGAAGGCGACCAAGCTGCCCGCGTGGGTGGTGAAACAACTTTCCCTCACTCCCGAGACGGCCGCGGCCGTCCTCGACTCGCTCATCGCCGAGCAGTTGGTGGCGGGCAGCGAGAAGGGCAAGACGAAGAAGGTGACCATTACCCAGGTGGGGCGGGAGGCGCTGGAGCGACTTGCGGAGTTCGTACCCCAACCGCCGCCGAAGAAGGAGAAGAAGCCCCTCGCCCCGAAGAAGTCACTCGCCGAGCAAACTGCCGAGAAGGTGCGAGCGAAGGCGGCGGAACTGGGCGAAGAGGCGGTCCCGGCGAGCAAGTTGGGCAAGCCCGGTGGCAAGAACCCCAAGCCCGAGGCGGAGGCAGCGTTCGAGCAGGCGGTGCGGGAGTTGATCGGCGACGGGAAACTGTTCGAGTACCCCGACGGGAAGTACGGCAAGCGGCCGGCCCCAACGCTGGCGGAGGTGGTGCGTGCGGAGGTGCAGGCCAAACTGGATACTGCTGAGGGGCCGTTCACCCGCGCAACCCTCTCCAAGCCGACGAAGAATGCCAGCGCCGAAGAGAAGGCGGCCCACGACGAGGCGCTGGGCAAAGTCATCGAGGGGCTGATTCGAGACAAGAAGCTGATCCCACACACGGGCGGCAAGTACGGCCAGCTGCCGGAGGTGACGCCCGCTGATCGCATTCGCGAGGAGGTGGTGGTCAAACTGGGCGGGCTCGACAGCACGTTCAACGCTGGGGAACTGTCTCAACCGAGCGTTGACGCCAAGAAGAAGGAGAAGACCGCTCACACCCGAGCACTCGAGCAGGTCGTTGCGGAGTTAGTTGAGAAGAAATTGCTCTTCCGACACCCGTCCGGCCAGTTGTCCAAGCAACCCTACGTCGATCCCGACCGCGAACTGCGGGAGGTATACACCCTCCGCCAGTTCTTCCGTGCCCCGAACCACACCATCACGAAGGCCGACATCGAACTCGCGTTCCCCGGCAAGGGGAAGCCGAAACTGAAAGACCTGGAAACCAAGCATCCGCACGTAGTCCGGTTTCGCGGGCAGGGCTGCTTCGAGATGGGCGCGCCCGCCACACGGCAGACGCTCGAACAGTTGGTCGCGGCCGGGCAGTTGCGAATGGAAGGTGAGGCGTACACGCTCACTGACGCGGGGGCGGGGCGGTTGAAGCGATCGCGGATCGAGTTCCCGGTGCTGCCACCGGTCGGCGACCCGGCCACCCCGGACGACGCGGCCATGCGGGAGAAGTGGGAGGCGTTCGTGCTGCTCCGCCTGACGGAGGCGACCGGCTTCACGCTCGGAGAGTCGGCCGCGTTCGCCGG
>JANNQE010000198.1:0-3107 GCA_031441625.1 Planctomycetia bacterium | reverse complement strand
GGTCCGCGGGGACGCCATCGTCGAGTTCGACTGGATGGTGGGTCAGGTGCTCGACAAACTCGACAAGCTCGGACTGGCGGAGAACACGCTGGTGGTGCTCACCAGTGACAACGGTGGGATCAACGACGACAACGGGCCGGACAAGGTCCACGGGATCGGCGACCCGGACGCCACCAACGGGCACAAGCCCAACGGCGTGCTCCGCGGCGCGAAGGGCACGGTGTACGAGGGCGGGACGCGGGTGCCATTCGTGGTCCGCTGGCCCGCGAAGGTGAAGCCCGGCACATCGGACGCGCTGATGAGCCAGATGGACTTGCTCGCGAGCTTTGCCGGGCTCACCGGGCAGGCCGTTCCGAAGGGCCAGGCGCCGGACAGCGAGAACCACCTGGAGGCGCTCCTCGGCACCAAGAAGACGGGCCGCGAGTTTCTGGTCGAGCAGTCGAACAACGGCGCGCCGTTCGGGTTCCGCCACGGTGCGTGGAAGTTGGTCCCCGCGGGTCCGAAGGCCAAGGAAGCCGGGCCGGCCCTGTTCGACCTCGCCACCGACCTGGGCGAAACAAAGAACCTTGCCGCCGCGAACCCGGACAAGGTGACCGCGATGGCGGCGAAATTGGCGGAGATCACCGGGCAGCCGCTGCCCAAGAAGGACAAGAACCCGCAGTAGCCGCGGGCACTCACGGAGCCATCCCACCATGTACTCGAAACTGATCTCCCTCGGCCTCGCACTGGTCGTTGCGGCACCCGCGCACGGCCAGCAGCCGAAAAGCACCGTCAAGCTCACCGACGCCAAGGTGCTCACCGCCGACCACGTTTACAAGAAAACGGCGGAGGGCGAACTCACCCTCCACTGTTTCCTCCCCGCCGACTGGAAGGCGACCGACAAGCGCCCGGTGATCGTGTTCTTCTTCGGCGGCGGGTGGAAGAACGGGGCGTTCACGCAGTTCGTGCCCCAAGCCGAGTACTTCGCCAGCCGCGGCATCGTCGCCATCTCTGCGGACTACCGCATCGAGTCGAAGCACAAGACGAAGCCCGACGCCGCCGTCGAGGATGCGAAGTCGGCGATCCGCTGGGTGCGGGCGAACGCTGCCCAACTTGGGATCGATCCGGACAAGGTGATCGCATCGGGTGGCTCTGCCGGCGGGCACCTCGCGGCCGCGACCGCGTTCGTCGAGAAGTTCGACGCGGCTGACGATCCCAAGCTGTCGTGCAAGCCGAACGCGCTGGTGCTGTTCAACCCGTTCCTCAACGGCAAGGGGCGCACGATCGCCGGCCGCGACGGCTCGAACATCGCCGAGGCGATCTCGCCCACACTGTTCCTCAAGAAGGACGCGCCGCCGTGTGTGATCTTCTTCGGCACGAGCGACGCGATGCTCGACATGGGCAAGGAGTACGTCGCGAAATGCACGGAACTGGGCGTGAGAGCCGAACTGTACACCGCTACGGAGCAGCCGCACGGGTTCTTCAACCGCGAGCCGTGGCTGAGTGTCACGACCCGCAAGGCCGACGAGTTTCTGACGGGGCTGGGCTATCTGAAGGGCGAGCCGACGCTCAAACTGCCCATGAAAGCCGCGGAATTGAAGAACGAGAGTGTCACCGTCAAGCCCTGAACCGCTCCTCTCCCCGCCCGCGACTCACCGGAGCAGCGGCCGGATGGAGGTTGGCGTCACTTCTTCTTGACCGGTCCGCCGCCGTTGGGGCTGAGCCGCTTCCACCAGCCCGGCCCCTCCTTCTCGGCCTCCGCGGTCAACTCCTTCAGGCGCCTGGTCATCGCGGCGAGGCGCTCCGGTTCCTTCGCGCTCAGTTCGGTCGCTTCCTTCGGGTCGGCCTTCAGGTTGTACAACTCGACCTTGCTGAAGTCCTGCGCCGAAAGGATTTTCCAGTCGCCGTCGCGGAGCGCCATGTGGAGGTTGTTCGGGGCCATGTTCAGCCGCCAGTACAGCGGCACCTTGCGTTCCACGCTCGCGACCTTGCCCGTCAACAGGGGCAGCACGTCGGTGCCGTCGATCACCCGGTCCGCCGGCGGCTTCACACCGCAGATACCAAGCACCGTCGGGAACAGGTCGGTGCCGATCACCGGGCCGTCGGCGGTGGTGTTCGGCTTGATCTGCCCCGGCCACCGGGCCATGCCGGGCACGCGGATGCCGCCCTCGTACATGGCCCGCTTGCGCCCGCGAAGCCCCCCGGTGCTGCCGCGGGTGCGGTTCTTCAACCCGTCGCCCTCCGGGCCGTTGTCCGAGGTGAAGAACACGAACGTCGTGTCGGTCAACTTCTGCTCGTCGAGCGCCTTCATGAGTTTGCCGAAGGCGTGGTCGAGTTGCGACACGTTGCCGTGGTGCTGCCGGATGTCTTCGTCGAGGTCGGCGTAGGGCTTCTGGAACTGCGGGTCGGTCTCGATCAGCAGGTGCGGTTCGTGCGCCCACACCGCGAGGAAGAACGGCTTGGATTTGTCTCGCTTGGTCGTCAGCCAGTCGATCGCCTCGTCCGCGACGAGCGGGGCGGAGAACCCTTCCAGCTTTCCGACCGCCTTGCCGTTGCGGACGAAGTTACTCGGGTTCTTGTGGCTCGGCCCGGCGTTGTTCTGGGTGGCCATCCAGTGATCGTACCCGTGGTCGTTCGGCTGGGGTTGGGCCGGGTCGTTGAACTTGCCGTTGAGGTGCCACTTCCCGACGTGGCAGGTGGCGTAGCCGGCCTCCTTCAGCAATTTGGGGAGCGTGATTTCGCTGGCGCGCAAGTGAACCTCACTCCCCTCGGCGATCCAGGTGTAGACGCCGTTGCGGTGCGGGGTGCGGCCGGTCAGGATCGCCGACCGCGACGGCGAGCACACGGCACTCGCCGAGTAGCACTGCGTCAGGCGAACGCCTTCCTTGGCGAAGGCGTCGAGGTTTGGGGTCTTGATCCGCGGGTGGCCGTAGCAGCCGAGGTCACCGTACCCGAGGTCGTCGGCCAGGAAGATGACGATGTTGGGTTTGTCAGCGGCGGCTACGGGGAGCGTGAATCCGAACGCCAGCGCGAGCAAAGCGAAGAAGCGATTCATACGTCGGCTCCGGGGTGAGAGGTTTCACTTCTTGGTGGTAACGGCAGCATCCATCCACTTTCGCCAAATCCGG
>JANNQE010000197.1:0-19439 GCA_031441625.1 Planctomycetia bacterium | reverse complement strand
CCACAGACGCACCGCGCCGTCGCACCCGCCCGACGCCAGCACCCGCCCGACGCCGCTGAACGCCACAGCGTTCACATGCCCCGAGTGACAGCGGAGGGTGCGCTCCACCGCCCCGCTCGCCGTGTCCCACACCTTCACCGTTTGGTCTTCGCTGGCAGTGGCCAGCCAGCGGCCGGTCGGGTCGTAGGTGACCTTCAAGACCCGGTCGGTGTGATCGGTGAGAGTTCGCAGTTCCGCGCCAGTCGTCACTTCCCACTCCCGCACCGTGCCGTCACCTCCGGCCGACGCCAACTCTCGACCGTTCGGGTGGAACGCCACCCCCAACACTTTCAGGGTGTGCCCGTGAAGGACGAGTGCCGGTTCTCCATTCGTGACATCCCACACCCGCACAGTCCAGTCGGTGCTCGCCGACGCCACCCGCCGGCCGTCCGCCGACCATGCCACGCCCCAAATCCAGTTCGTGTGCCCCCGGAACACCTTCACTTCCGCGCCGGTCGCCACGTCCCACAGCCGCACCGTCCGGTCCCACCCGCCCGACACCAGCCGCCGCCCGTCCGCGCCGAACACCACCCCGTACACCCGGTCGGTGTGCCCGCGGAGAACGGCCAACGGCTCGCCCGTCCGCGGGTTCCACAGCCGCACCGTCTTGTCCGCCGACGCGGAGGCCAGCAGTTTGCCGTCCGGGGAGTACGCCACCGCCGGCACCAGCGCCGTGTGCCCGTTCAAGGTGAGAATCACCCGGCCCGTGGCGACATCCCAGACACGAACGATGCGGTCGTCTCCGCCGGTGGCGAGGCGGGTGCCGTCCGGGCTGAACGCCACCGCGAGTACGGGGGAAGCGTTCTCCCGGAGCACCCGAACCCCGACCGACTCCTCCCCACCGTCCGGTTCGGCCGACCAGACGGTGGCGGTGCGGTCGTCGCTCACCGCGGCCAGTTTCGTCCCGTCCGGGCTGAACGCCACCGCGTTCACCGCATCGGCGTGCCGGCGGAGGGTGAGTGCCTCTTGACCGGCGGGCACGTCCCACAGGCGGATGGACTTATCCCACCCGGCGGAGGCGAGGCGCGAGCCGTCGGGCGAGAACGCCACCGCCCACACCAGCCCCGAGTGTCCGAGAAGGGTCGCGTTCTCCTGGCCGGTGTCCACCTCCCAGACTCGGACGCTCCCGTCCCCGCCGGTCGAGGCGATCTGCCGCCCGTCCGGGCTGAACGCCACGCACCAGACGAACCCGGTGTGCCCGCACAGTCGGAACCGCTCCCGCCCGGTGGCCGTCTCCCACACCCGCACCGTCTGGTCGTAGCTGCCGGAGGCGAGCAGCCGACCGTCCGGGCTGAACGCCACGCAGTTCACCATGTCCGTGTGCCCGGTGAACACCCGCACCGGGTCGCCCGTCACATCGTCCCACAGGCGGACGGTGCCGTCGTCGCTGGCCGAGGCGATGAACCGCCCGTCGCGGCTACAGTCCACCCCGACCACCACGTCGGTATGCCCGGTAAGCGTGGACACCGTGCCGGACTCAAGGTTCCACACCCGCACCACCCGATCCTGGCAGGCGGCCACCAGCCGGGTGCCGTCCGCGGTGAAGCGGGTGGCGTAAAGCTGTTCGGCGTGTCCGGCAATGGTGCGGACGGTCTCGCCGGTGGTCGTGTCCCACAGGCGAATCGTCTGGTCATCGCTGACGGTCGCCACGGTTCGGCCGTCCGGATGGAAGGCCACCCCGTACACCACGTCGGCGTGCCCGCGGAGGGTCAGTGGCCCGCCCCGACGGAGGGTGGTGAGGCACCTCCACTCCCACCCCCGCAAGGCGGTCGGACAGGCGTTGAGGTGCGGACCCATGTGCTGCGGCCGACCCGCCGCCCACTCCCGCTCGGCCAGCGCCACGTTCTTGCGGTAGAGATCGGCCTCCACCCGCCGCCACGCCGAGGTCGGTCGGTCAGTCGGCCTCCCGGCCAGGAAGTTCCGGAGGTCATCGGCGAGAGCGGCGGCGGTCGGATAGCGGTGGGCCGGATCTTTCTCCAGGCACTTGAGGCAGACCGCTTCCAGGTCGGCGGGAACGTCCGGGCGGAGTTGACTCGGTGGGGGCGGGTCGGCTTCGGCCACCATTCGGAGTAGCCGGGTGAGCGGTTCGGCGGAAAAGGGCACCCGCCCGGTGAGGGCCTGGTACAGGATGACGCCCAGGGAGTACACGTCGGCGGGCGGGCCGGCGTCGCGGGTGCGGCCGGTGGCCTGTTCCGGGGCCATGTACGCCGGCGTTCCCATCACCTCGCCGGTGAGCGTGTGCCCCTCGTCGGCGTCGGCCCGCTTCGCCAGCCCGAAGTCGGTGACCTTCGGCGTGCCGTCGAGTGTGAGCAGCACGTTGGCCGGCTTCAGGTCGCGGTGGACAACGCCGGCGGTGTGCGCGGCATGAAGTGCCTGGGCGAGCGTTTCGACCAGTCGGGCCGCTTCACCGGGATCGAGCGGGCCGGCGGCGAAGCGGTCGGAGAGACTGCCTCCTGGGACGTACTCCAGCGCCAGATACGGCCGACCGGTGTGCTCCCCGGCTTCGAAGATTTGCACCACGTTCGGGTGCTGCAATGCGGCGACGGCGGCGGCCTCGGTGCGGAACCGGGCGAGGTGGCGGGTGTCGGCGTGCCCGCCGGCCAGAATCATTTTCAGCGCGACCACCCGCCCGAGTCGCCGGTCGCGGGCCTTGTACACCACCCCCATCCCGCCGCGACCGAGTTCGCCCAGGAGTTCGTACCCTGGCGGAAGGTCCGGCGGTCCGGCGAGTGGAGAAGTCGAAGCCGGCCCGTGGGTGGCGTTCGCGTCGGCCGAGCGGTTCAGCTCCCCCAACACTTTCAACACCGCCGCGACCACAGCCGGGTCGTCGGTCAACTCTTCGACGCGCACCGGCCGCCCCCGTTCTCGGGCTTCTTCCCACGCCGCGACCACGCCGAACACCTGATCGTCGGTGACCACGATCCCCTCCGCGTTCTTCACTCACGCAACGCGATCGAGTCTACCCGCTCCACGGAGCAGTCATTCCACACCATTCCACACCATTCCGCAGTTGGGAGTGGAAAGTCCACAATTCCAGGCGTTTCCTTCCAGCGACCGTTGACCCGTGTCAAGGGGCCGTCACCGCCCCGACCACTCGTCGGGCGTGAGGGGACGCGGGGTTTCCTTGGCCAGCGTCAGCCCGGTGCCCCGTTCCGCCCACCGGCGAAGGCGGTCGTCGGGTACGTCCAGGGTGGCACTCGGGGCCAGTCGGCGACGGACGGTGCCGTCCTCACTGCCGCTCCACACCCACTTCCCGTCCGGGCTGAAGGCGACCGCCCACACGACCGCCTTGTGTTCGAGCGGCGGGCCGACCGCCCGGCCGGTGTCCGCCTCCCACAACCGCACGCACCGGTCCCGCCCGCCGCTGGCGACCAACTTCCCGTCCGGGCCGACCGCCACCGCCCACACCGCTCCGCGGTGTTCCTCTTCCCACATCTGTTGTCCGCTCTCGGTGTGCCACACCCGCACGAACCCGTCGGTGCTTCCGGCCGCCAACCGTCGGCCGTCCGGGTGAACCGCCAGAGCGACCGCCCGCGGCGGGTGGGTGATCGTCGCGCCGGTCGGGTGAGTGCGGATGAGGCCGTCGCCGACCGAGGTGGCGTACCGCCCGCCGCCGGGGGTCAGGACTGCCGCCCATGTCGGTTGACCCTGGTCGAGCGGTCGCGGGGGCGCGTCGGGTGTCGCCGCTTGCCATTCCCACAGCCCGCCGTTCAGCGTCGTCGCGGTGGTGAAGAGGACTCGCGAGCCGTCGGGAGAGACGGCCGCCGACCGCACCGGCTGCGGCAGCGACTCGATCCGGCCGACCAATTCCCCGTTCGGCCGGAACACCCCGAACCACCCCTTCTGACCGACCGGCCCGCCGGCGGCGACCCACTCGCCGCGGGGGTGGACGGCCACCGCCCACGTGATCCGCTTGTGGAGTTGTTCACTCTGCCAGTCGGGGGCGGTGGCGTCGACACGGTACAAGCCCCCCTCCGTGCCCGCGTACACTGCCCCGCCGTCCGAACTGGGGGCCACGGCGTAAACGGCGGAGCCGAGCGCGCACGAGCGGTCGCCCGTGGCGGCGGCACTCAACCCCCACACCCGCACCACCCCGTCGGCGGTCGTGGTCGTCAGATCTCGCCCGTCCGGCGAGAAGGCCACCCGTTCCACCCACCCGACGTGCGGCAGCAGTTGCCCCAGCCGGCGGAACGTGGCCGTGTCCCACACCTGGGCCGCACCGTCCGCCCCGCCGGTGGCCACCAGCCGCCCGTCGGGGGAAAAGGCCACCGCCCGCACGTACTCCTGGTGTTCCAGCCTCGCCTCCTCCTTCCACCCGCCCGGTTCGGTGTACCTCCACACGCGGGCGTCGTGCTCGTCACCGCCGGTGAGCAGTCGGCCGTCGTGGAAGAAGCCGACCGCCCGCACCACGTCGTCATGAGCGAGCGGCTCGCCGACCGGCCGCCCGCCCTTTGACACCCGTACGAGGTGCCCGTTCGCTTCGGCACGCCAGCCGTCCGGCCCGTCGGCATTCACCGGCCCACTCACCGGAGGCAATGGTGCCCCGACCCGCACCGCTCGAAGGACGTGCAACCGCCCGGACAGGGCGGCGAGGTTCGCCCGCGCCGTGTCCCGCAACTCGCGCTCGTCCGCCGGGGCTTGCTCGAACGCCCTCACCCACCACAGGGCGGCCGTGCCCAAGTCGCGGGAATCGCCGTCGGCCTCCGGCTCCATGAGTGAGCGGGCGACCGCCACCGCCGACCTCGCCCCTTCGACCTGAGCTTCCCGGCGGGCCGCCGCCTCATCTCGCCACTTCCACGTCACCAGCCCGACGCCCACCGCGAGCAGCCCGGCGGCGAGCGCGACCAGTGCCGCTGAGCGAGGCCGGCGGCGGACCCACAGCCACACGCGGCGGGTGAGCCGCGGGGGTCGGGTGCGGATCGGTCGCCCGTCGGCCCAGCGGTCGAGTTCGTCGGCCACGGCTTCCGCGCTGCCGTACCGGGTGGTCGGCTGTTCGGTCAGGCACTTGGAGCAGATGGCTGCGAGGTCGCGGTCGGCGGTGCGGGGGAAGGCCGGCGGTGTGCGGCCGAGCGTGCCGGCCATCAGTTCGCTCACCGGGTCGGGGCGGAGCGGGCCGCCGGTGAGCACGAGGAAGAGAATCGCTCCGAGGGAGTACACGTCAGCGGCGGTGGTCAGCCGCTCACCCCCGCGGGCCTGCTCCGGGGCCATGTACGCCAGCGTGCCGACCAGCCCGCCGGCCTCGGTCAGTTGTCCGTCGGTCGGCCGCTCACCGATCCGCTTGGCCAGCCCGAAGTCGGTGACGTGGGGGACGCCGGCCGCGTCCACCAGCACGTTCGCCGGCTTCAGGTCGCGGTGCAGGAACCCCCGCTGGTGGGCGTAGTGGACCGCCCGGCACACGGCCGACAGCAGGCGCACGGCTTCACGCAACCCGGCCCCGGTACTCAGCCGCCCGGAGTTCCAAGCGTCGGTGAGCCAGTCGGCGAGCGTCTGGCCGTCGATCAGCTTCATGCTGAAGAACGGCTGCCCGCCGGCGGTCACGCCGACCTCGTACACGGGGACGATGTGCGGGTGGCTGAACCCGGCCGCGGCCTCGGCTTCCAGCCGGAACCGCTGGACCGCGGACTCGCCGGCCAGCGCCCCGGCGCGGATCATCTTCAGCGCCACGATCCGGTTCACCGCCACCTGCCGCGCCCGGTACACCACGCCCATGCCGCCGGCCGCAATGGGGCCGAGCAGTTCGTACCCGTCGGGGGTGGTCGGTGCGTCAGGGTCGGCGGGTTCGGTGCGTGCGACGGTGGCGTCGCGGTCGTCGCGGAGCGGGGCGAACACCCTTTCAACCGCCCCAAAGCCGGCAAGGAATTCTGACAGTTCGGCCGCCAGGTCGTGGTACTCGCTCAGCCACGCGGCGCGGTCCGGCGGTCGGCCGGCGTCGGCAGCCCGCAGGTAGTCGGCGCACGCCCGGTCGAGTCGGGTCTCGCGGTCGTCAGCCATCGCTCCGTCCCTCCGCGAGTGCGGCTCGCAACGCGGCCATGCCCCGCCGCAGCAGCCCGCCGACGGCTTCAAGTGTCTTCCCCATCTCGGAAGCAATCCGGTCCACCGGCCAGCCTTCGAGGTGCTTCAGTTCTACTGCCGTCTTCTGGTCCGGCGGCAACCGGGCGATGGCGGCCGTCAGTCTCAACAGTTCGTCGAGGCGGTGCATTCGCTCACTCGGCGACGACTGGTCGGCCGCGAGGGATGCTTCGAGCCGCGCGGACGACTCGTCGAGGGCGTGTCGGATGGCCTGCTCGCGGCCGACATCACGGGCGTCGGCGGAGAACCGGCGGGCGGTGTCGACGATCACGTTGGCCAGGATCTCCCGCAGCCACCCCCGCCGGCCGTCGCCGGATTCGGCCCTCAACTGGTCGGCGTGGGCGTGCGCCCGCAACAGCGTCTGTTGCACCACGTCCGACGCTTCCACCTTCGCCCGGAGCCACGCCGGCAACCGCAACCGGGCGAGGACGAGCAAGTAGACGCGGTCGGCGTCCCAGTCGGGCGAATCGGGCATGGTCGAACTCACACGAACCCGGCGTCGGACAGCCAGCAGGCGATCTCGGCGGTGAGGGTGCCGGTGCCGTCCATGCGGGGCACCTTGTGCTGCCCGCCGGCCTTCCCCTTCGACCGCATCCACGCGGCGAACCCGCCGGGGGCCACCGCCACCACCTGTGGGGGGCCGAGGCTCACGTCGCCCACCCGGTAGGCGGCGAAGCTGGCGTTCCGTTGTTGTAACTCGGCGTCCAGCCGTTCGGCGAACCGAGCCGAGTCGGCCGGCGGGCGGGCGAACTCAACCAGGAAGCGGTGGCTCCCCGGTTGGGCGGCGTCCGTTGGGAAGAGCGGGCCGACGTGGAAGTCCGTCACCATCGCCCCGTTCGCGTCGGCCGCCGCCGCCACCGCCCCTTCGACTTCGTCGCTGATGAGGTGCTCGCCGAACGCCGACAGGCAGTATTTCGTCCGCCCGGTGAACCGCAACAGCGGCGGGTCGCGGCGGTCGAAACACACCGTGTCGCCGAGCAGGTACGACCACAGCCCGGCGCACGTGCTGACGGCGACGGCGTACTGTTGCCCCGGCTCCAAGTCGACGAGCGTGTGCCGCGTCGGGCGGTCGGCGGTCAGTTCTTCGACCGGCACGAACTCGAAAAACACGCCGTGGTCGGGGATCAGCCGCAGCCGGCCGTGCCGCGGGTCTTCGGTGGCCACGTACCCCTCGGACGCGGGGTAAGTGTCGAGCAGGCGGATGCCCCCGCCGAGGATCTCGTCGAACGCCGTGCGGTACGGGTCGAACCGGCACCCGCCGTGAACGACCACCCGTAGCGTCGGCCACACGTCGCACACGCGGCTCTTGCCGGCCACCTTCAACAGCCGGTCGAAAAAGGTGAGCAACCACGCCGGCACCCCGCTGATGAGCGTGACCGGCAACCGCACGCTCCGCTCGGCCAGGATGTTCACTTTCGTTTCCCAGTCGTCGAGCAAGGCGAGGTCGGGGGGCGGGTACGAGAACGGCCGCAGGCCGGGCGGCAGGCGGTGGGCGGCAATACCACTCAGGTCGCCGGTCAGGCTGCCGTTCGACAGCGGGCGGAGGGCGGTACTTCCGCCGAGCAGGAACGAGTAGCCGCGGAGCAGACCGGCATCGGGGTTCGCCGCCAGGAACAGCGCCGCCAGTGTGAACGCCGCCTTCCGGTTCGACGCCAGCATCGGCCGGGTGACGGGGAGGTGCTTCGTCGTTCCGCTGGTGGTTCCGGACGAGGTGGCGAAGTACGGCACCGGGCCGGGCCACGTCACGTTCTCGATGGTCGGGAAGGCCGGCTGCCAGTAGTTCTGCCAGAACGACTCATACTCGCGGAGCGGCACCCGCTGTTGGTAGTCGGCCACAGTTCGCACGCCGCGAAAGTCGTGGTCGCGTCCGAACCGGGTGTCGCGGGCGGTGCGGACCAATCGCAAGAGAGTCCGCCGTTGCAGGTCTGCGGCATCAGCGGTGTCGAGGAACCGCACCCGCCGGCGGGCGTACCGGGCGAACGCGGCATCGGCCATCACACGCCCCGCCCGGCTCCGCAACAGCCGTTCGGTGAAGGTGCTCATGGCGTACCCTCCCTCTTCAGCCCGAGCAGCCACTCCGCTGCCCGCTTGGGCGACTGCTTCCCCACGTCCACCCGGCGGTTCGCCTCCTCCATCCTCTCTTGGCCGATGGCACCCACTAGCGGGCGGAGGGCGTCCACCACTCCCGGCTTGTCGGCGGCGCGGCGGGACAGCAGCAAGAGGGCGTCATACTTCGGGAATGCCCGCTGCGGGTCGGTGAGCAGTTTCAACCCGAACGGCTCGATCCGCCCGTCGCTGCTGAAGGCGATGGCCGCATCCACCTGCCCTTCGGCCAACGCCGTGTACATGAGCGACGGGTCCATCTCCACCGTCTCCACCTCCTCGTCCCGCAGTCCGTACTTCTTCTTCAGCCGCCGCCACTCCGTCTGGTGGAACACGCCGGTGTCGCCGGCCACCCGCAGCCGACGGTTCGGGTGCGAACGGGCGTCCGCCACCAGGTCGGCAATCGTGGTCAGCCGGTCCGCCGTCGGCCGCTTGCCCGACACCGCCACTGCGTAGTTGTTCTGGAACCCGAGCGGGCCGAGGCAAACCACCCCGAACTCCCCTTCCAGGAACTTCGTGGTCTCTGCCAGGGTGGTGTCGCGGTCAGCCACCTCCGTCTTCTTCATGAGCAGCGACCACACGTCGCCGGTGTACGCCACCAGGCAGTCCACTTCCCCCTGTTGCAGGGCGAGGTGTTGCAACCCGTAGTTCATCCCCTCCCGACGCTCGGCCCGGAACCCGGCCCCCTCGAGCTTGGTGGAGATGGCGTGCGAGAGGGTGTACTGCTCGGTGAAGGCGGCGCTCGCCACCACCACCCGGTTGCCGCCGTCGAGCCGCCGACTGGTCGGCTCGACCAGCCCGACCCCCACCGCCACCACCAGGATTCCGGCCGCGGTCAGGGCCAGCCGCCGGCTCCTCCGGCGGACCGCGAAGGCAAGCAGCCGCACCAGTTGGTCCAGGGCGACGGCCAGCAGCGCCGCCGTAACACATCCGAACAGGGTGGACGTGTGGTTCAGGGTGGCCATGCCGTTGAAGATGTAGTTGCCAAGGCTCTTCCCGCCGACCGGGGTGGCCAGGGTGGCAGTGCCGACCACGAGCACGGTGGCGGTGCGGACCCCGCCGATGATGACCGGCGCGGCCAGCGGCAGTTCCACCCGCCACAGTGCCTGCCACTTGCTCATGCCCAACCCGCGGGCGGCTTCGGTCAGTGCCGGGTCGATCCCGCGGAGTCCGGCCACGGTGTTCGCCAGCACCGGCAGGACGGCATACATGAGCAGCGCGAGGAACGCGGGGAAAAACGCTTCCTTCAGGCCGATCTGCAGCGTCAACAGCAAGAACAGGGCGAGCAGGGCGAGGGTGGGCACCGTCTGAATGACCCCGGCCACCGCCAGCGCCGCCTCGGCCAGCCGCGGCCGGCGGCGGGCGAATACACCGAGCGGCACACCGACAGCGACGGCGGCGGCGACCGCCGCGACGGACAGCAGCAGGTGCCCGCCCAGGTTCGCCGGCAGGTCGGCGAACAACTCTTGAAGTTCTTCACTCACGGCAGCGGCCCTCCGAGTGGGTTGGCGAGCAGTTCGTCCACGCGGGCGGCGTGCCGGCGGGGGGCGGCCACGAGCGCTTCCACGAACGGGTGACCGGGGTCGGCGAGCAGTTCCCGCGGGGTGCCGGCGCGGAGCACTCGCCCGTCTTGCATCACGGCGATGCGGTCGGCCGTGAGCAGCGCCTCGGTCATGTCGTGCGTCACCATCACCGCCGTCAGCCCCAGCCGCCGGCGGAGCGCCTGGAACTCGTCCCGCAGTTCGTCGCGAGTCACGGGGTCGAGCGCGCCGAACGGCTCGTCCAGGAGCATCACCTTCGGCCCGGCGGCCAACGCCCGGGCGAACCCCACCCGCTGCTGCTGCCCACCGGACAGTTGCGCCGGCGAACGGTGGCGGTACTCGGTGGGTGGCAACCGGACCAGTTCCAACAACTCGTCAACGCGGGCGGCGATGCGGGCGAGCGGCCAGCCGAGTAGCCGGGGCACCACCGCCACGTTGTCGGCCACGCTCAGGTGCGGGAACAGCCCGGCCCCCTGGATCACGTACCCGATGCCGCGGCGGAGTGCGACCGGGTCGAGGCCCCGCACGTCCCGCCCGTCCACCTCCACCCGCCCGGCAGTCGGTTCGACCAGCCGGTTGATCATCTTCAGTGTGGTCGTCTTCCCGCACCCGGACCCGCCGAGGAGCACCAGCATTTCGCCGGCGGGAACCATGAGGGACACGTCGCGGACCGGGAACGTCTTCCCGCCGTCGTAAGACTTCGACACGCCGTCGAGGGCGATCATTCTCCGCCTCCGGTGAAACGGGACACACCCGGAACTGGCCGAACCCGCCGCCCGGCCACCACGAACGCCAGCACCACCCCCGGCCCGGCTTTCCTCGTCACCTCGTCGGTGGTGACGACGATGCCCGACACGTTGATCGCCCCGATCCCCAAGTCGGTAAGGGCGACCGGCCCGAGCGCGCGGCGGAGGCCGGTGTCACGGTAGTAGTGATCGATCGGCTTGGGGGCGAGCAGGTGGGGCGAGGGCACGGTCCACTCCGTGGGTGGGAATACCGTACCGGACGCACCGCCGGACGAAACCGGGCGCGAGACGCTTTTCACTTTTCCAGTATTTTCGAGACTGGAGCAAGGAAGGGGAGTCATTTCCCTGCTTCTCGTTGCCGGTGGAGGCGTTCGGTCGTCTGCTGGCGACCGTTCGCTTGCCGCTCACGTTGCAGGTCCAGCGCGTGCCGCCCGGTCACATTCCCCTTCGTCCGGACACGGTACACCAACTTCTGCATCTTGCGGTGACGCCGGTTGCTCCGCTCCACCGCGTTCGACGCCACTCGAACGACCTCAACCGCCGCGCAAACCGTGAACTGACCTCGAACCTCCGCAAACCGTGAACTGACCTCGCCGTCGTACAACTCGTCGGCCGCCAGGTACCCGGAGAAGTGGGGCACCGCCCAATCCAGGTGCTCCGACTCACCCCGCCCGGCGGCTCTTTCCCCCCGCCGCCTCCGCCCAGTTCTGGACGGTGGCGTGCGGGACGAACACCCGGTGACCCCGCCACAGGTGCCAGGACGCGGTGCGGTACGGCAACCCGTCCTCGACCACCAACCGGACGGCGACCCGCAACACCCGCCCGGTGGAGTGGCTGCCGCGGTCGGCCAGATCGGACAGGTCGGCGGTGAACCACCGCCGGCAGCTGTCGCAGCGGTGCTTGGAATAGCGGATGAGCAGGTCGAGCGGGCGACCGGAGCGAAGGTCGCCCAGGTCGTGCAAGGTTCGTCGCCCGGTGATTCGCCGGGCGGCGTGGCACGTCGTCGGGAACCAAACCCCGAAGCGTAGAGCGCCGACGGTTGCCACGAATTACTCCCCTTCCTTGCTTCAGTCTCGACAAACCGCGCTTTTCCACGGCGATGAGCCGTGGCCGAATTGAAGCCGGCGAAGGCTGCCCGCTGCCGAAAATCGGCGGTGCAAGTCTCACGATCTGTCACGCCGATCGGCCGAAGTCGGGACCGCTCCGGCCCGCACCCCGTCAGCCATTCCGCCGGACGCTGTCGTGGTGACGATCGCGCACCGCTGCGAGACAGCCGTCTGGTGGAACCCCGTCAGGGTCGGGAACGAGCCGCCGCCCAACTCCGCGACCCCGACCCTCGTCTGGAAGTGTAGACTGACCTCCTCCCCTGCCGTTCCCTCCCGGTGCTCACATGACTCGCGTTTCCGTCCTGCTCGGGACGATGGCGGGGTTGCTCGCCGTCGTGCTCCTCTTCACCCCCGCCGCACGGGTCCGGGCCGGGGACATCGGCTACGTCGAGGAATACGCCCTGGCGAAGGACCGGGCGGCCAGCCTGAAACAGCTCATCCCCGGCACCGACGACTACTACTATTTCCACAGCCTGCACCTCCTCCAAACCGAGCAGTTCGAGAGGGTCGAGCCGCTCACCGTGCAGTGGTACGAACGGCACAAGCAGACGCCCCGGCTGACCGAAATCCAGACCCGCCACGCCCTGCTCACCTTCGACAAGAACCCCGAAAAGAGCCTGAGATACATCCGCGACCACCTCGGCGCGCGATTCGACCACCAGAAGGAAGTGGCCGGCGCGACGGCGAACTTGCCGACCGCCCTGGACCCGAACAGCATTTCCCGTGGGACCCTGAAAGCCGCCGCGTTCTCGTACGGCAACCTCAGCCAATTCGAGGAATCGGCACTGGACTGGGTGGCCGCCGACAACCTGAGTTGGGAGAACCGCCGCGAACTCCTGACCCGGCTCGTCCGGCCGGACCTGCCGAACCTGCCCAAACTGGTGGCCGACGACCTGGACTCCCAACACTCCGGCGAGTTCGGCGGGATCGCGATCCACACGCAGATGACACTCGCGCAGCTTGAGGTGCTGGTGAACCTGAAGCCGGCCGTGCTGAACCACGCGGCGTTCGTGACGACGTATGCGTCGAAGCTCAACCCCGGTGCCGACGACGACTGGAAGCGGGACCGCAAGCTGTCCCTCGCGTACCTGGAACGGCTCCAGACCTTCGCCGACCGGCTGTCGGCCGTGCACAACCCGTTCAAGGCACACGTCCTGTACCACCGCCTCGCCTTCGACCGTGCCGCCGGCGTGTACGACCGCGCCCGCTTCCTGGCGTACCTGAAGCTGCCGCGCGGGCAGGGCTACATGCCGAAGGCACGCCTGGAAAGCCCGGAGGCACGGCGGCACCCGGCCGACCTGAACGCCGAGTATTTCCCGGCCACCCTGCTGCCGAAAGTGGGCACCGACGAGGCGCTCGTCCGCAGTTGCCTCGCGCACTTCTTCGTCGAGGACACCGGCTCCGCCGACTTCGACCCGTACATCCTCGACACCTACCTGACCGCACTGTTCGCCGAGACGAAACTCGTGAACGGCCTGGGCGACAGCGAGAAGTGGGCGTCGAAACTCTCCCCGGAGGCGCTGCGGCAGTTGAAGGACCGCGTGGACATCGACTTCGCGTTCACCAACAAGACCGAGTTCGCCGTGGACGAGCCGATCAAGATCGAGCTGTTCGCGAAGAACACGGGGCACATGCTGGTGAAGGTGTACGAGATCAACACCAAGAACTATTACCGCACGCACGGCAAGGAGATCGACACCGACATCAACCTGGACGGCCTCGTGGCGAACGCCGAGCGGACGCTGCCGGGGAACGCCGACCCGTTCCGCCGCACGGCGGTGACGCTCGAATTCCCGGACCCGAAGGGCACGCCGAACTTCCCGGAGAAGGAGCGGCCGGGCGTGTACGTCGTCGATCTGATCGGCGGCGGCAAGAGCAGCCGGGCGCTGATCCGCAAGGGCCGCCTCCGCCCCGTCGTGACGACCGGCACGGCCGGCCAGGTGGTCCGCGTGGTGGACGAGACGAACAAGTTGGTGACGAACGCGACCGTCTGGCTCGGCGGACAGGAGTACGCGGCCGACAAGACCGGCGCGGTCGTCGTGCCGTTCAGCACCGCGCCGGGCCGCAAGTCCGTCGTCGTCAGTCGCGGCGACTTTTCATGCCTGGATTACCTCCAGCACCAGCCGGAAAGCCTCTACCTGACGGCCGGCATCCACGCGGACCGTGAAGCGCTGCTGAGCCAGCGGATCGCCACCCTCCTGATCCGGCCGGGACTGTCGCTCAACGGCAAGCCGGTGTCGGTGGGCCTGCTCGAAGACATCCGCTTGCGGATCACCAGCATCGACAACGACGGCGTCCCGACCTCGACGGAACTGCCCAACTTCAAACTGTTCGAGGACCGCGAATCGACGCACGACTTCCGCGTGCCGCCGCGCCTCAGTTCACTGTCGGTCACGCTGTCGGCGAAGGTGAAGGTGCTGAGTACCGGCAAGCCGGCCGATCTTGTCGCGTCGCAATCGTTTGCCGTGAACGCCATCGACAAGACGGAGCGGGTGGAGGAACTGCACTTCGCCAAGTTCGGCAACGATTACGTCCTGGAACTGCTCGGCCGGAGTGGGGAACAGAAGGCCGACCGGCCGGTGTACGTGTCGATCAAGCACCGCGACTTCAAGCAGCCGGTGACGGTGACGATGAAGACCGACGCGAAGGGCCGCGTGCTCCTGGGAGCACTGCCGGACGTTACCGGCGTGAACGCCCGCGGGCCGGACGGCGTGGACCGTCACTGGGATATCGTCCAGGACCGCCACACCTACCGGCAGCTCCTGCACGCGAAACTCGGCGAGGTGGTGACGGTGCCGTACCTGGGCAAGGCCGCCAGGCCGACCTCGGAGGAACTCGCGCTGTTCGAGGTGCAGGGCGCGAACATCCGCGCCGACAAGTTCGACGCGATTTCCTTCAGCCAGGGCCGCATCGAGTTGAAGGGCCTCGCCGCCGGAGACTACGACCTGTGGCTGAAGCGTACGGGCGAGAAGATCCGCGTCCGCGTGTCGGACGCCACCGCGCAGGACGGCTACCTGCTTGGGAAAATGCGGCAGTTGCAACTGGCCGGGTTGAAGGCGGTGCAGATCGAGTCGATCACCGCCGACGCGAAGGATCTCGTGGTGCAACTCCGCGACGCCTCCAAGTTCGCCCGCGTCCACGTCTTCGCCACCCGCTACCAGCCGGCGTTCAGCGCGTTCAACCACTTCGGGGCTGTCCGCGACGCCGAGCCGGACGGCCTGTACCCGCTCCAAGCCGATTCGCTCTACCTGACCGGCCGCAACATCGGCGACGAGTACCGCTACGTTCTCGACCGCCGCACGCAGAAGAAATACCCCGGCAACATGCTCGAACGGCCGATGCTGCTGCTGAACCCCTGGGCCGTCCGCACCACCGAGACCGGCGAGCAACTCGCGCAGGGTGGGGACCAATTCGGTGGCAAGGGTGGCGTCGCCCCGCCGGTGGTGCTTCCCCCGCCGCCTCCGCCCGGCACCCCGCCGCCCGCCGGCCCCACGGACTCGGACAGCTCCGATCTCGACTTCCTGTACGACGCCAGCGCCGTCGCGGTGAACCTGACGGCCGACGCGAACGGCGTGGTGCGGGTGCCGGTGAAGGACTTCGGCCCGCACGCGATGATCCACGTCGTCGCCTGCGACCCGCTGAACACCACGGTGCGGAGCACCAGCCTGCCGGAGCAGGCCGCGCTGTTCGCCGACCTGCGGCTGAAGAAGGGTCTCGACCCGGCCAAGCACTTCACCCAGCAGAAGCAAGTCACGGTCGTGGACGGCGGCAAGGAGTTCGTGCTGGAGGACGCCGCCGGCAGCCGGTTTGAAGCTTACGACAGTCTCGCGAAGGTCTACTCGCTGTACGCCACGCTGTCGAAGGATCCGAAGTTGACCGAGTTCGCGTTCGTGCTGAAGTGGCCGAAACTGAAGGCCGAGGAGAAGCGGACGCTGTACTCGAAACACGCCTGCCACGAGCTGAACTTCTTCCTGAGCAAGAAGGACCCGGAGTTCTTCAACGTCGTGGTGAAGCCGTACCTCGCCAACAAGAAGGACAAGACGTTCCTGGACGCCCGACTGCTGGACGCGGACTTGACGAAGTTCACGAAGCCGTGGGAGTTCGGCCGGCTGAACGTCCCGGAGCGTGTGTTCCTCGCGCAGAAGATCGCCGGCGAACCGGCCAAGACCGCGCGACACCTCGGCGACCTGCTCAAGTTGATCCCGCCGAACACCGATCGCGAGTTGTTCCTGTTTGATACGTCCGTGTCCAACAGCGCGCTCGACACACCGGACGGCAACTCTATCGTGGTGCCGCGCGAAATGCCGACGCCCGTGAACGACCCGAAAGGCCCCGCCGCAGAGAAGCCCGCTCCCGCGCCCGGCGGCTTCCCCGGCCCGTCGGGCGGCTCCGGTCTTCCCGCCACCGGCGCGCCCAAGCCCGGCGACAGCGCCCCCGGCAAGGACGGCGAAGGGAAACAGAAGGGTGATGATGGCAAATCCGAACCGAAGCGGGACGTGGCCAAGAAGAAGGAGACGGAATACTACTTCGGCGACGACCGCAAGGCCGGGGCCGTGGTGCGGCAACTCTACCGCAAGATCGACCCGACGATGGAGTGGGCCGAGAACAACTACTACAAGCTCCTGATCCAACAGCAGGTCGCCGACCTCGTGCCGGTGAACACCTTCTGGGCCGACTACGCCAAGCACGCCGACGGCGGGTTCCTGACGCCGCACATCCCGGTCGCTTCGCGGAACTTCACCGAGATGATGCTGGCACTGGCGGTGCTGGACTTGCCGTTCGAGGCGGGCAAGCACAAGGTCGCCTTCGACGGCGGCAAGATGACCCTCACCCCCGGCAGCCGGCTGATCGCCTACCACGAGGAAGTCCGGCCGGCGGTCGGGGCCGGCGGGCAACTGCCGATCCTCGTCAGCCAGAACTTCTACCGCAGCGGCGACCGCTTCCGCGAGGAGAACGGCGAGAAGCTGGACAAGTTCGTCACGAAAGAGTTCGTCATCCACACCGTGTACGGCTGCCAGGTGGTCGTCACCAACCCGACCAGCAGCCGGCAGAAGCTGTCGGTGCTGCTGCAACTGCCGGTCGGCGCGGTGCCGGTGGCCAACGGCCGGTACACGAAGGCGGTGCCCCTCGACCTGGAGCCGTACCACACCAGGACCATCGACTACGCCTTCTACTTCCCGCAACCGGGGCAGTTCGTGCAGTTCCCGGTCCACGTGGCGAAGAACGAGCAGTTCGTCATCGCCGCCAAGCCCGCCACCTTCAACGTGGTGGCGAAGGCCACGCAACTCGACACGACCTCGTGGGATTACGTCTCCCAGCACGGCTCCAGCGACGACGTGCTGGCGTTCCTCAACCGCGAGAACGTGCGGGCGCTGAACCTGGACAAGATCGCCTTCCGGATGAAAGACCACGCGTTCTTCGAGAGCGTGCTGAAACTACTGAGCGAGCGGCACCTGTACCAGCCGACGCTCTGGAGCTACGGCCTGTTCCACGCCGACGTGCCCGCCGCCCGGCAGTACCTGCTGCACCTGGACAGCTTCGTGGCGACCTGCGGCGGCCCCATCGAGTCGCCACTACTCGGCATCGATCCGGTGGCCCGGCACACCTACGAGCACCTGGAGTACAAGCCGCTGGTGAACGCCCGCGCCCACTCACTGGGGAACCGCCGACAGATCGTCAACGACCGCTTCCACGGCCAGTACCACGCCTTCCTGAAGACGCTCACGTACTCGAAGGCGCTGACCGACGCGGACCTGCTCGCCGTGACGTACTACCTGCTCTTGCAGGACCGCATCGACGAGGCGGTGGACACCTTCGCCCGCGTCCACCGCGACCTTGTGCCCACGAAGATGCAATACGACTACTGCGCCGCCTACTTGGAGATGTTCACCGACGACCCGAAGAAAGCCCGCAGCATCGCCGCCCAGTACGCCAGCCACCCGGTGGACCGCTGGCGGAACACGTTCGCCGCGATCCTCGCGCAACTGGACGAGATCGAGGGCAAAGGGCCGAAGGTGGCGGACAAGGACGACCGCGACCAGCAGCAGGGGCAGTTCGCCGCGACCGAACCGGGCTTCGAGGTAGCGCTCGACGGCAAGACCGTCAAACTGGCGTACCAGAACCTAGAGACCGTCCGTGTCAATTACTACCCGATGGACGTGGAACTGCTGTTCAGCACGAACCCGTTCGTGACGCAGTCGGGCGGGCAGTTCGCCAACATTCGGCCGAACGCCAGCAAGGACGTGAAGTTGCCGAAGGACGGCGGCAAGGCGGACCTGCCGCTGCCGGCCGAGTTCGCCAACCGCAACGTCCTCGTCGAGGTGACGGCCGCCGGCAAGACGCGGGCGGTCCCGTACTACGCCACGGCGATGACTGTGAACGTGACCGAGAACTACGGCCAACTGAAGGCCAGCGACACCGCCGGCGGGAAGGGAAGCGGCAAGGTGTACGTGAAGGTGTACGCGAAGCTGGCCAACGGCGAGGTGAAGTTCCACAAGGACGGGTACACCGACCTGCGAGGCCGGTTCGACTACGTGTCGGTGAACACGCCGGAGCGGCAGGCCATCGAGCGGTTCGCGATCCTGGTGCTGAGCGAGGACAAGGGGGCGCTGATCCGCGAGGCGGCCCCACCCCCGAAGTGAGTGCGCCGGAACGCCGATCGACACGTGGCTCGCCCGGAGAGTCATTCAGGGAAGCCGGACGTGCTTGTCGCCGACACCCTCGTCGC
Source organism: Planctomycetia bacterium (assembly GCA_031441625.1). Classification (GTDB taxonomy): domain Bacteria; phylum Planctomycetota; class Planctomycetia; order Gemmatales; family Gemmataceae; genus JALHQU01. The sequence goes on along the minus strand of JANNQE010000197.1, from coordinate 1,108 downwards.
GGGCGGATCCCCTGCGAGTCCTTCTTGGCTCGCCGCTTCACGATCCGATGCGGGCGGCGGGCGTGGGCGCGCACACCGGGAGTGGGCAATCGGATCGGGCCGATGCCAGGAACCGCACCTCCTCGTCGGCCCGCGCCACGCTCGCCCGCAGGGCCTCCACTTTGATCTTCCCCACGGAAAGTGGGCAGTGAGTGAGCGGATGTCCGGGTTATGCGTCCGCTCGAACTCGTCCGGGGTCTTGTACTCCAGGGTCGAGTGCCTTCGGACGCGGGTGTAAAACACTTCGATGTCGTCAAAGATCGACGCCTTGGCTTCCTCTCGCGTGACGTACTTCTCGCCGTGAACTAGTTCCACCTTCAGACGACCAAAGGTACGTTCGATCACGGCGTTATCCCAACACTGCCCAACTCCGCTCATGCTCCCCACCATCTCGTGTCGCTTCAACTCCGCCTAGTCGTGTTCGCTCGCATCCTGACTGCCCCGATCCGAGTGGGCGATCACACCGGTGACCGCCCCGCGTCGGCCGACCGCCATCGCCAACGTGTCCACCACCAGTCGACTGGTCATCGTCGCGTCCATTGCCCACCCGACGATCCGCCGCGAGAATAGATCCACCACGAGGGCCAGGAACAGCCAGCCCTCGTGGGTCGGGATGTCGGTCAAATCCATCGCCCACTTCTGGTTCGGTTTCGTCGCTGTGAACTCACGATCCAAGACGTTCGGCGACACCGGTAGGCGATGCTTCGAGTCCGTTGTGCGAACGACCCGCCGCGTCGTCCTGGCACGAACCCCCGCCGCCCTCATCACCTTCGCCACGGTGTTGACACCGCACGCGATGCCTCGGGCGTTCAACTCGCGGGCCATCCGCGGACGGCCGTCGGTGTCCAGGTGTGGCTCGGCGTGGACGGCTCGGATCGTGTCGGCCAACTGGTCGCGCCGCCGGGCGGTGTCGCTCGGCGGACGAGTCCGCCAGGCGTAGTATCCGGCCCGCGACACGCCCAGCACGCGACACAAGACGGCCACCGGGAATTCGGTCCGGCGTTCCTCGACCCAGGCGAAGATCACTTCGCGTGGGCGGCGAAGAACGCCGTCGCTTTTTTCAGGATGT
>JANNQE010000196.1:0-2173 GCA_031441625.1 Planctomycetia bacterium | reverse complement strand
TCGCCAACGGCCTGGGCCTGCTCGCCAAGACCGACGCGATCGACGCCCGCGTCCTCGCCCGGTTCGGCCGCCTCGCCGCCCCGCGCCTGGCCGCCCGCCGCTCCAGGGCGCTCGCCGAGCTCCAGGCCCTGGTCGCCTGCCGCCGCCAGTTCACCGTCACCCGCACCCAGCAGCTCAACCGCCTGGGCGCGACGACCAGCAAGCCCGCCCGCACGGCCATCGCCAAGGTCATCGCCACGCTCGACGGGCAGGTCGACTCGCTCGACAAGCAGATCCGCCGGCTCATCGACGCCGACGACGACTTCAGGCACCTCGACGGCCTCCTCCAATCCGTCCCCGGCGTCGGCCCGACCCTGTCGGCCACCCTCGCCGCCGAGTTCCGCGAGCTCGGCGACGCCGGCCGCCGGCAGGCCGCCTCGCTCGCCGGCCTGGCCCCGTTCAACGCCGACTCGGGCAAGGCCACGGGCGCCCGGTCGATCCGCGGCGGGCGGACCGCCGTCCGGTGCGTGCTGTACATGGCCGCCCTGTCGGCCATCCGCAGCAACCCGGTCATCCGGGCGTTCAGCGACCGCCTGCGGGAGGCCAGGAAGAAGGGCAAGGTGCCCATCGTCGCGTGCATGCGCAAGCTCCTCACCCTCCTCAACGCCATGGCCCGCGACGGCCTGCGCTGGGAGCAGCTCGACGTCGTAAAGAAACTCGCGGCACGACCGGTTTGATCCCATTTGACACTTGACCTTTAACACAGTCGCTCAGGATGCAATACCGTCCGGCACCCGCCGGTCGGCGGGGCGTGGATCGGGAATTGGAGTCGGGTGTCGGCCTGTCGTCGCGTGAACGGGAGTATGCGTTGAAACAGCGGTGTGTCCAATCGGCGCATGCGGCGGCGGCCGGCCCGGGGGGGTCGGGGGGGAGCCGTTGCGGCTCAGAGGCCGGTTTTTTCGGCCTTCTTCCGGGCCCGGCGTTCGGCGTCGAGGCGGCACTCGCGCTCGCGCCGCTCCAGGATGGGCAGGACGTCCTGCATCGTCGCCCGGCCCGAGGCGACCAGGCCGAGCATGGCGAAGGCGTACTTGCTCACCGGGCGTCGGGTGTGGACGTAGATCAGGAGCACGGCGATCACCGCGATGTGGAACCCGGTGGTCACGCCGTTCTTGCTGTGGCTGATCAGGTGCTCGAAGTGGGCGTGGACCTTGAGCCAGCGGAAGAACAGTTCGATCTGCCAGCGGCTGCGGTAGAGGTCGCCGATCACGCACGCCGGCACGTCCAGGAGGTTGCTCAGCAGGCGCACCGGGCGGTCGGGGCGGGCGGGGTCGAGGATGACGGTCTCGCGGAACAGTTCCCCGGGGGCGGCCAGGCCGTTGGAGCCGCCCAGGTGGCCCAGGCGGTCGGTGACCACGCCGGCGGCGCGGTCGGCGTCGGTCAGCGGGAGGTCTCGGGTGGCCGTGAAGTTGACGTTCTTCTTGAGGCGCACGACGAAGTCGGAGCCCGCCCGCACGATGCCCGCGAGCAGGGCGAAGCTCGCGTACCCGCGGTCCATGACGTAGATCACGTCGGGCTCGAGTCCGGCCAGGAGCGACTGGGACTCGCTGGTCCCCGCGCCGGTGACGTCGATGCCCTCGGGGACGCCGGTGGCGGCGGCCCACTGGAGGTTGAGGCGGATCGTCGCCCGCTTCTTCTGGTTGGGCCGGCGCTGCCGCAGGGCCCAGGCGACGTCGGCGGCGACGGTGAACAGGGACCCGTCCACCGCCCGGACGCGGCCGAGCAACTGGTTCAACGGCCCGTCGGTGCGGCGGAGGTCCGGCAGGCGGGCGCGGAGGTGTTCGATGATCGGCCCGAGGAGCGTGGGGTCGAAGACCTTGTTGGCATCGGACAAGGTGGAGCGCGGCAGGCGCGGGGCCGAGGTGGCCGCCCGCATCTGCGGGGTCTGGCTGAAGTCGTCGATCGTGCGCAGGCTGCGGATCGTGGGCGTGAAGAAGGCCAGGAGGTAGGCGACCGCCACGTCGTCGTAAAAGAGCGTGCGGTTGGGGTGCGCGTGGGCGGCCCGCAGGCGGGCCAAGTGCCCTTCGAGCACGCGCACGTACTGGGCGCCGAACAAGTCCTCGCCGCGGACCGGCGGCGCGGGCGCGGGCCCGGGCTTGGCCCTCGGCGGCGGATCAGTGTGTGGCGGCGACCCGGT
>JANNQE010000195.1:0-10234 GCA_031441625.1 Planctomycetia bacterium | reverse complement strand
GTCAGCCCGCCGGGTGCTTTCCACACCCAGGCGGCTGACGCCGCCGGTTCACCAGCAACACACCGGCGGACTCACGTCGCGCCGTTCGCCTAGGCCTTCTTCCCGCGGCCGGCGACGACGCCGACCGCCAGCAGGATGACGGCCAGCCCCGCGAACGCGAGTGTCACGTGCAGGTCGCTCTCCGGCTCCTTGTGCCCGAGCACCGACGGGGCCAGGTTGAGCGCCTCCACCCACGACGGGATGAACTGGATGCCGGCGGCGATGAGGGCGGCAATCGACCCGCCGGCGATGTACCCGCTGCCGAGCAGAACGCCGGGGCTGCTGTCCCCCTCGTCCGGGCGGTTGCGGAGTTTGTCCGCGATCCACCGCACCAGCCCGCCGATGAAAATGGGCACGGACGACGACAGCGGCAGGTACACGCCCACCGCGAACGCCAGGCTGGGCAGCCCGCACAGTTCGAGCATGACGGCGATGACCACCCCGATGAGCACCAGGTCCCACGGCAGTTCGCCGTCCAGGATGCCGTCGATGATGAGCACCACAAGTTGCGTCTTCGGGGCCTCGAACTTGAACAGCACCTTCTCGCCGTTGTCCTGCTTCTCCAGGCTGCCGGTGACGGCCGGGTCGCAGCGGTAGGCGATCTTGCCGTCGGCGTCCACCAGATACCGGCCGGGGGTGAGGGCGGCCGGGTCGCCGGCCTTGATCAGCCCCTCCGGCAGCACCTCCGTCTTCCCCTTGCCGTACAGCAGCACCTTGTACTCCTTCGGGTCGTCGGCGTACTGCCCGTTCTTCACCCGCTCGGTTTGGGTCAGCAGCGAGGCGTCGAGCGTCACCTTCGGCAGTTCCTCCGCCTTCTTCGTGTACACCGTGCCCACCTGGTTGAACACGATGAGCACCAGACCGACGACGAGCGCCGAGGTGAGCGAGCCGATGAGGATGGCGTAGGTCTGGAACTTCGGCGTCGCCCCGAGCAGGTGCCCGGTCTTGAGCGCCTGCGAAGTCGTCCCGCCGTTGCTGCTGGCCACGCACACCACCCCGGCGATCATCAGCGCCAGCAGTTTCATCTCCTTGTTCAGCGGGAGCAGGTTCTGCTGGCTGAGGGCGAGCAGGATGAGGCAGGTGAGCAGCAGCGTCGCCACCGTCATGCCGGAGATGGGGTTGCTCGACGACCCGATCTCCCCGGTCAGGCGGCTGGACACGGTGACGAACAGGAAGCCGAACAGCAGGATCATGATCGCCCCGGCCACCCCGCCCAGGTTGTACCCCAGGCCGAGGACCGGGCCGGCCGCCACAATCGCCCCCACCATGCCCAGGCTGCCGAACACCACCACCCACATGGGCAGGTCGCGCTCGGTGCGGGGCACCGGCCCGCTGGCCGTCGCACTCTGTTTCTTCCCGCCGAACAGGTCCCGCACCCCGCCGAACACCGAGCCGAAGATGAGCGGCAGCGCCTTCAACATGCTGATGATGCCGCCGGCCGCCACCGCCCCCGCCCCGATGTACAGGATGTAGTTCTTCCGCACCTCGCTCTCGCTCATGTTCTTGATGAGGCCGTGGTCCACCTTCTCGCCCGTCTCCGCGTCCACCTTCAGCGTCTGCTTCGCCGGGGTGATGTACCCGCTCTGGCTCTCGCCGAACGTGCTGATGATCGGCCCGATGACCAGGTACGCCAGCACCCCACCGGCCACCATGATGCCGGCGATCTTGGGGCCGATGATGTACCCGACCCCCAGCAGCGGGGCCGACATCTCCGACTGCAGGCTGGCCCCCTTCAGCCCGACCACCTGCCCGCCGACCGTTCCCGACAGGGCTACCTTCGCCGTGTCCTTGAGCAGCAGGAAACCCTGGACGACGAACTGGAAAATGAACCCGATGACCAGCCCGACGACGAGCGTGCCGGCCGTACTCCCGCCCTTCTCGCCGGCCTTCAGCACGTCGGCGCACGCCGTCCCTTCCGGGTACTTCAGCTCGCCGTGCTTGTTCACGATGAACGCCCGCCGCAGGGGGATCATCATCAGGATGCCGAGCAACCCGCCGAACACGCCGACCGTCATCACCTTCACCGCGTCGATGTCGAACCCCATCACCAGCAGGGCGGGCATGACCAGCCCGACGCCGAACGCGATGCTCTCGCCGGCGCTGCCGGCCGTCTGCACGATGTTGTTCTCCAGCACCGTGCGGTTCCGCTGGCGGAACACTTTGGAGATGACCCGGAACAGGGCGAAGGCCAACACCGCCACCGGGATGCTGGCCGACACCGTCAGCCCGACCTTCAGCACCAGGTAGACGCTACTCGCGCCGAACAGGATGCCGAGCAGCGAGCCGACGATGATCGGGGCGAGGGTGAACTCGGGCGGCGACTGACTCGCCGGCACGAACGGCTGGAACGGCGGCGGGCCGTCGGGCGACGGCGGCGTAACGGGCGACGACATGTCGGCCTCGGCGGTGGTCAGGTGGCACGAGAGGTGAGAACTAACGTGGACCGGCCGGCGACGAACGGCAAGGGCGGGGGATTTTCCCGGCACCTGTTGCGCCTCCCGCCGGCGGAATACGCTGAGTGGGCGGAGGGCCACCCGATGACCGAACTCGACCTGTTCGCCGCCGCCATCGCCACCCCGGATTCGGCGGCCCGTGCCGCCCTGCTCGACCGCGAGTGCGGCGGCAACCCCGTTCTGCGGAAGCGGTTGGACAAGCTGCTCGCCGCCCACTTCGCCGCCCACCCGCTGCTCGACCAGGAGCCCGACGGCACCGTCACCCACGCGCCTGGGAATGCCACGTTCGTGCCCGATCCGGTCCCGGCGACGGTGGACCGGCCGGGGAGGGACGAACACGTCGGCGCGATCTTGGGCGGCAAGTACAAGCTGATCGAGGAGATCGGCGAGGGCGGCATGGGCAGCGTGTTCATGGCCCAGCAGACGGAGCCGGTCAAGCGGGCGGTGGCGGTCAAGGTGATCAAGGCGGGCATGGACTCCAAGGCGGTGCTCGCGCGCTTTGAAGCCGAGCGGCAGGCGCTGGCGCTCATGGACCACCCGAACATCGCCAAAGTGCTCGACGCCGGCACCACCGACAGCGGCCGCCCGTACTTCGTCATGGAACTGGTGAAGGGGGTGCCGATCACGCAGTTCTGCGACGAGCGGAAGCTGACCCCGCGGCAGCGGCTGGAGCTGTTCGTGCCCGTGTGCCACGCCAACCAGCACGCCCACCAGAAGGGCGTCATCCACCGCGACATCAAGCCGAACAACGTGCTGGTGGCCCTGTACGACGACCGCCCGGTGCCGAAGGTGATCGACTTCGGGGTGGCCAAGGCGACCGGCGGGGCGCTCACCGAGAAGACCATCGACACCGGGTTCGGCGGGGTGGTCGGCACGCCGCAGTACATGTCGCCCGAACAGGCCACGTTCAACAACCTGGACATCGACACGCGGTCCGACGTGTACGCGCTGGGCGTGCTGCTGTACGAACTGCTCGCCGGCAGCCCGCCGTTCGCCCGGAAGGAGCTGGAGAAGAAGGGGTTGCTCGAAAACCTGCGGGTGGTGCGGGAGTAGGAGCCGCCGCGGCCGAGCGCCAAGCTGAGCACGGCCGACGCCCTGCCGAGCCTGAGCGCGAACCGCGGGACCGAACCGAAGAAGCTGACCAGCCTGCTGCGGCACGAACTGGACTGGATCGTGATGAAGGCGCTGGAGAAGGACCGCACGCGGCGGTACGAGACGGCCAACGGGTTCGCCGCCGACGTGAACCGCTACCTGAGTGGCGAGGCGGTACTGGCGCACCCGCCGAGCCGAGCCTATCGGATCAACAAGTTCGTCCGCCGCAACCGCCCGCAGGTGATCGCCGCGAGCTTGGTGTTGCTGGCACTGGTCGCCGGGGTGGTCGGGACCACGGTGGGGCTGGTGGAAGCCAAGAGGCATGAGCGGCTGGCCGTCGCGGCGGAGAAGGCCGAGGCCGAGCGGGCCGAGGGGGAGCGGCTGGCCAAGTTGGACGCGGAGGCGAAACGGGCCGAGGCCCAGCAGGCTCAGGCCCGTGCCGAGGCGGGCGAGAAGCTGGCCGGCGAGCGGCTGGTTCAAGCCGAAGCCGAGAAGAAGCGGGCCGACGAGGAGAAGCAGATCGCGAAAGCGGTGAAAGACTTCCTGCAGAAGAAGCTGCTCCTCCAGGCGGACACCAAAGCCCAGGCGGACGCCCTCTTGAAAGCGGGCGGGGCGTCGGCCGAGGCGAAATTCAACCCGACCATCCGCGAGTTGCTCGACCGGGCGGCGAAGGAACTCGCCGTGGACAAGATCGAAGCCAACTTCCCCGAACAGCCGCTCGTGCAGGCGGAGATCCTGCGGACGATCGGCGACGCTTACCACGGCATCGGCGCGGCGGCCACGGCCATCAGCTTCCATACCCGTGCATTGGCGTTGTTCCAGCAGCACCTCGGCCCCGACCACCCCGACACCCTCCTGAGCAGGAACAACCTCGGGCTGAGCTACCAACATGCCAGCAAGCCGGCCATGGCCCTGCCGCTCATGGAAGAGACGCTGAAGTTGTGTCAGGCCAAGTTCGGCCCCGACCACCCGACCACCCTCACCAGCATGAACAACCTGGCGTCGTGCTACCGCGCCGCCGGCCAGCTCAAACGGGCTTTGCCACTCTTCGAGGAGACGCTCAAACTCAGTCAGGCCAAGTTCGGCCCCGATCACCCCGACACGCTCCCCAGCATGAACGGCGTGGCCTTGTGCTACCAAGACACTGACAAACTGAAACTCGCCCTACCGCTGCACCTGGAGACACTCAAGCTCTCAGAGGCCAAGCTCGGCCCCGACCACCCCGAGACCCTCACCTACATGAACAACTTGGCGATGGGCTACTTGAAAGACAAACAGTTCGACAAGGCCCTGCCGCTCCTGGAAAAGAGGCACAAGCTCACTAAGGTCAAGCTCGGCCTCGATCACCCTGACACCCTCATCAGCATGAACAACCTGGCGGACGGCTACCAGGCCGCCGGCCAATTCGAACTCGCCTTGCCACTGCACCTGGAGGCGTTCAAGCAGTCCAATGCCAAGCTCGGCCCCGACCACCCCAACGCCATCATCAGCATGGGGAACCTGGCGGGGGCCTACCGGGCCGCCGGCAAGCTGAAACTCGCCCTGCCGCTGATCGAGGAGGCGTTCAAGCAGTCCAAGGCCAACCTCGGCCCCGACCACCCCATCACCCTCACCAGCATGAACAACCTGGCGTTGGGCTACCTGGAGGACAGACAGTTCGGCAAGGCCCTGCCGCTCTTGGAAGAGACGCTCAAACTCACCAAGGTCCAGCTCGGCCCCGACCACCTCGACACCCTCAACAGCATGGACAGTCTCGGCAAGGCGTATTGCGAGGCCAGGCAAGGCGAGAAGGCCGTCCCACTGCTGAAAGACTTCACGGCCGGGATGCGGAAACGATTCCCGAAGGAAAGTCCCCTGTTCGCGGGACTGCTCGCCAGCGTGTCGCTCGACTTGCTCAACTGCGAGCAGTTCGCCGCCGCCGAAGGGATGATCCGCGAGAGCCTGGCCATCCGCGAGAAGGCCCAGCCGGACGTGTGGACCACGTTCAACACCCACTCGATGCTCGGCGGGGCGCTCTTGGGCCAGAAGAAGTACGCCGACGCCGCGCCGCTGCTCGTGAAGGGCTACGAAGGCATGAAGGCCCGCGAGAAGGCCATCCCGCCGCAGGGCAGCACCCGCATTCCCGAAAGCCTCGACCGACTGATCGAACTGTACACCGCCACGGACAAGCCGGATGAGGCGAAGAAGTACCGCGAGTTGCGGGCGAAGTACCCGACGCCGAAGGAAGTGCTCCCCCCGCCGCGGGCAGACAAGTGACTCACTCCGGCCGCGCGTATGATGTCGGGAAAAGGAGGTGCGATATGGCGTTCGGCAATTTCACCCTCCCGTCGGTGATCGATCAGTTCGGCTTGATGATGACAAGCCAGCCGTTGTTCGGCGGGGTGCCGCCGGTGGATCCCGGCGCGGCGGTGCGGGCCGCCCTGGGTTCCCTCGGACAGTTGGCCCTGGGGATCAACACGGAGAAGGCCCGCTCCGAATGGCTCATCGCCCCCGTCGTCGGCGAACTTTGGCTGCGGGGGCGGAACGCGATCTACGTCCTGTCCGGGGTCGATTTCACGGTGGACAAGGACGAAGGGCTGTCGGGGGTGGTGGATTTCATGGTCGGTCGCGGGCCGCAAGTGTCGTTCGTGCCGGCCTGCCCGATCCTGGCCGTGGTGGAAGCGAAGAACGAGAGCATCCCCGGCGGGCAGGGGCAGTGCGCGGCCGAGATGGTGGCGGCCCTGAGGTTCAACCAGAACGCCAAGACTGACATCGACACCGTGTATGGGGTGGTGACGACGGGGACGACGTGGAAGTTCCACCGGCTGCACGGCACGTCGCTGGCCATCGACACACGCGAGTACCTGATCTCGGAAGTGGACCAGATCCTCGGCATCCTGATGCACGTCGTCGGCCTGAACCCGGTGCCCGCCCCGTGACCGCCCGGCGTGGTAGAATTCGTGGCAGGAGGTGCCGCCATGCCGATGCACGATTGGGAACTCGTCGAGGCCGGGATCTACCACGCCTTCCACCACGAGTGGATTTCGGAGATCAGCCGCGCGCTGAACCGCGGACTGTTGCCGAAGTCGCTGTACGCCCTGCCCGAGCAGGTGGCCGCTGGATTCGGGCCGGACGTGCTGACGTTGCAAGACGATTCCGAACCCGACGAGACGGCGGGCGGTGGCGGAACGGCAACGCTCACACAAGCGAAGCCGAAGGCCGCCCACACGGCCAAGAAGATCGGTGGCATCAGCCCCCGCCGCAAAAGCCTCGTCGCGGTGCGTCACGTGACCGGGGATCGGGTGGTGGCGATGATCGAGATCGTGTCGCCGGGGAACAAGAACACCTCTCACGCCTTCCGGTCGTTCGTGCAGAAGGCCGGCGATTTGCTCGAACAGCGTGTCCACCTGCTGCTGCTCGACCCGTTCCCGCCCGGCCCGCGCGACCCGAACGGCATCCACGCGGCGATCTGGGACGATATCGCCGGCGAACCGTTCGAGCTGCCTCCGGACAAGCCGCTGACACTCGTCGCTTACGAGGTCGAGTACGACATCAACGCCTACGTCGAGACGATCGCCGTCGGCGACCCACTGCCGGACATGCCGCTGTTCCTCGCACCGGCCCGGCACATCCTCGTTCCCTTGGAAAAGACGTATCAGGCGGCCTGGGAGACGGTCCCCGCCCGGTGGCAACGGGTGATTCAGCCGACCGCGGGCACCGCATGACCCCCGCCGAACTGCTCCCGCAGGTGTACGCCGAACTCCGCAAGCTGGCGGCCGCGAAGCTGGCCGGCGAGCAGCCGGGGCACACCCTCGACGCCACCGCACTGGTTCACGAGGCGTTCCTGAAGCTCGGCGGCGAGCGGAGTTTCACCACCCCGACCGACTACCTGCGGGCGGCGGCCGAGGCCATGCGCCGCATCCTGGTCGATCACGCCCGCGCGCGGAACACGGCCAAGCGGGGCAGCGGGAGGCGGGTCGAGTTCAACCCCGACCTGCCAGTCACTGACACCCCAACGGATGACCTCGAAGCGCTGGATGAGGCGCTCACGAAGCTCGCCGGTGAAAAGCCGCAACTGGCCGAACTGGTGCAACTGCGGTACTTCGGCGGGCTGACACTGGCCCAGTGCGCCGACGCGCTCGGCGTGTCGGCCCGCACCGCCGACACCTGGTGGAGCTACGCCCGCGCCTGGCTGGCCGTCGAATTGGCCGACCGCTGACAGCCCGTTGTCACTTCACCACCTGGCTCCCCTTCGGGCTGGCGAACACGTCCTCCTCCTTCAGCTTCGGCTCTTTGGCGAACGGGTTGTACAGCGGGTCGCCGACCAGCGTCATCATCCAACTGGTGAGGATCGTCGTGCGGGCATAGCACTCGGCCACGGTGTACTTGCCGGTCGCCAGGAAGCCGAAGAACTCGCTCGCCTTCGGGAAGGCCACCGTGTACGGCTCGGCCACCGGCCCGAGCGTCACCGCCACGCCCTTCTTCAGTAGGTTCGGGCACCACACTTTCGAGTCCTTGTTCCGCAACGTGGTCGCCTCGCTGCTGGCCAGATGCCACGCCACCGCGCCGGTCGGGAAGGTGAAGCTGTCCACGAAGTTGGCGTGCGAGTACCAGCCGGCATAGAGCGCGGCGTCCGGGCACGAGTCGGCCGGGAACACCGGGTCTTTGTCGTCGAGCGTCACATCAAACCCGGCCTTCTGCATCAGCGTGGCCGCCTCGCGGAACGACTCGTCGTACCCCTGGTAGCCGGTCCACTGCTGAGGGTTCTTCACGTCCAGTTTCTGCCCGCGGGCGTCGAAGTACGCCTTCCCCTTCAGCCCCTTCGCCTCGGCGGTCAGGGCGTCGTCCACCAGCCGCTTGGCGATGTCCGGCGTCGGGCCGTCCAGCCGGCAGGTGATGAGCGTGCGGTCGGCCTTCTTGCGGTCGGCCTCGCTCACCTGCCAGTACAGCGGGTTCTCCTGCCAGCGGGCGGTCTCGTACTTGGCCCACCACAGGCACATCAGTTCGCTGTCCACGGCGGCGGTGCTCTGGTCGTGCTGGAGTTGGGCGATCTCGCGGGTGAGCCGGTCCACGGTCCGCTGATCGGCCGCCGCCTCTTCGGGCTTGTTGTCCTTCTTCGACGCCTCCACCTTCTTCCGCGCCTCGTCTAACTCCGGCTTCAACTTGTCGACCTGCGCCTGCTCGTCCTTCGTCGGCTTCTGCGGCCCCACCCGCAGGGGCACGCCGTACACGCACAGGAGCACCTTGCAGGCGTCCTTCTTGTCCTTCAACGCTTCGCGCAGGGGGCCGGCCAGCTTCGCGTCGTATTCCTCACGGCTGATGTCCTCGCCCTTCGGCAAACTCAGTTCGATGACGTTCTCCGCCGGCACCTTCCGCTTCGCCACATAGTGGTCGGCCACCTCGCGGGACTCCTTCACGTCCTTGTTGCACACGATGAACACGTCTTTCGGCTCCAGGGCGAGAGCCGCGACGGGCAACAGCAGCAGGGCGACGACGGCACGCATGGCGGGCCTCCGAACGGGTAAATGACATCGGTGTTTGCAAGCCATTCAACCCCGAAGGGGTTGTGCTCTCAGCCCAGGGTTGAGGTGCGAAGCACCGACACCCTGGGGACCATCGCCTCACGCACCCGACCCCAACGGGGTCGATCATTCTCGCCGTGAACGACCCCGTTGGGGTCGGGTCGTGGGTGGTCGCATTCGTTCCCAGGGTGTCGGACCTGCGGTCCTCAACCCTGGGCTGGGGGAACGACGCCGTTGGCGTCGGGTGCGGGATTTTTTATCGACGAATCCGCCCCGGTCGGGGAACATCATGTCAAACACCCCGCCCGGACGCCACGCATGACGACGGCACTCGGCACGGGCCTGCGGCGGGCGGCGGCCCGCCTCGCCCCGGACCCCGCCCCCGACGGCGAACTGCTCGCCCGCTTCCTCGCGTCGCGGGATGAGGACGCATTTGCCGTGCTCGTGCGGCGGCACGCCGGCATGGTGTTCGGCACCTGCCGCCGCGTGCTGGGCAACGCCGCCGACGCCGACGACGCTTTTCAAGCCGCGTTTGTCGTGCTGGTGCGGAAAGCCCATTCGCTCACCGATCGTGCGTGCGTCGGCAACTTCCTGTACGGGGTCGCGTTCCACACCGCTCTGAAGGCTCGTGCGATGGCCACCAAACGGCGGGCGAAAGAGGGGAGGGCGATCCGGCCCGAGTCGGCCGACACCGGCGAACTCACCCGCGTGCTGGACGACGAGCTGGCCAAGCTGCCGGACAAGTACCGCGAGCCGGTGGTGCTGTGCGAACTCGACGGCGTCAGCCGCAAGGACGCCGCCGCCCGATTGGGCATACCCGAAGGGACGATCAGCAGCCGGCTGGCGACCGCCCACCGGATGTTGGCGAAGCGGCTGACGGCCCGCGGGTTCGCAAGCGTAGCGGTGGCGGCGGTGCTGGCGAATCAGGCGTTCGCCGTGCCGGAGGTGATGGCGCAAGCGGCGGTGCGGGCGGCGGCGGGGGAGTCGTCCGGGGCGGTCACACAACTGGTAGCGGAGGTGTCCAAGATGCTGCTGTTCAACAAGCTGAAGGCGGGGGCGGTGCTGGCCGGCGTGCTGCTGGCGTGCGGGGTGAGTTTTGGGGTGATGGCGAAAGGCTTTGCCGACGACAAGCCGGTGGTGAAAGCGCCG
>JANNQE010000194.1:0-5065 GCA_031441625.1 Planctomycetia bacterium | reverse complement strand
GCAGGCGGCACCTACCCTGTCGGGTCACTCGTCGTGGCCCGGCCCGCCGCCCAGGTCGGTGGTGCCCTCGCGGTTCACGGCCACCGTCTGACTGAATTTCATCAGGCCCCACTCGGGGATGCGCACCTGCGGGGTGATGTTCAGCACCATGCCGGGCACCAGCGGGGTGGTGTCGGTCGGGGTCAGGAACGGCCCCTCGCGGGCGACCAGGCCGACCCCGTGGCCGACTTCGGCGGCGGCGAACTGGTCGAACCCGGCGGCGGCCAGTTTGGCGTGGGCGGCTTTGGCCACGTCGCCGGCGGTGGCGTTCGGGCGGATGGCCTCGACCGCCGCCTGCTTCGCCAGCCGCACGGCCGCGCTCACCTTCTCATACGAGTATCCGGTCCGCTCGGTCTTGGTCTTCCGCAGCGGGGCGGTGCCGAACGGCGAGCGGAAGGTGCGGGCCATCACCCCGCAGTAGCCCAGTTCGGCCCCCCAGTGGAGGAACAGCTTGCTCGCTTCGGCCACCGGGCGGTCGGCGGTCGGCCGGAGCACCGACAGGCCGGCGTTGTCGCCCAGGGCGACGACCGACGGGAAGGCGGGGGCGTTCGCCCCGGCCCGCAGCACCAGTTGGTCCATCTGCCGCACGAGGTCGAGTTCGGTGTCCAGTTCCCGCAGGATGGCGCGGAACATGAGCAGCGCCCGCGCGGCCACGCCCAGCGCCTTCTTGACCTCTTCCACCTCGGACGGGTCTTTCGTCTGCCGCATCTCCTCCACCCGCCCGGCGAGCGGGCGGAGGTGCGTCTTGCCGACCGCCGCGGCCATGCGGCTCAGGGTGGCGACGGTCAGGTGGTCGGCCTCCACGCCCACGCTCTTGGCCCCGGCCGCACGAACGGCCTCGGCGACGGCGGCGGACAGGGCGGAGCCGTCCGCCCGCGGCACCGGGAACAGTTCGGGCGGGGTGTGCTTGCGGGCGGGCACGGCGTCGTTCGGGAAGACGGCGAACGTGCCCTTGGCGGACACCAGGACCGCCTCGGCGGTCGGGAACTCGCACAGGTAGCGGACGTTGTTCGGGTCGGTGACGAGGAAGGCGTCGGTGTCGTCCGACTTCCCGTTGCGGAGCAGTTGCGTCCGCCGATTCTGATAGAAGTCCACGCGGATCTCCGGTGGGCGACCAGGGTGCGAGTCGCGGTGGTGGGGTGAGGGTGTTATTGGTCGAACGTCATCACGCAGCGGCCGTTTAGGATACGATATCCAAGCGCGGTTCCGTTGGAAACAGAAAAGTGCCACTAGGTGCGGCGGGCGGGGTCGGCTACCATACCCTGACTCGAAAGTCTAACGGTCGGGCGGTTTGGGGGATTTCCGCGCACGGCGAGACCGGATGGGCCGCGGAGATCTCTGTCATCGAGCGTACGCCGCTCCGATTTGCTGTCCACAGTTGACGGTCGGCGGGTTCGCCACACGGGGGGCCGGCATGAACGAGTTCGAGCGACTCCTCGACCGCTGGCGGCGGAAGGAGGCGGGGGCGTTCGACGAACTGGTGGTGCGGTACCTGCCGCTGGTGCGGGCGGTGGTGCGGCAGAAGCTGTCCGGCCGCCTCCGCACGCGGTTCGACTCGCTCGACTTCGCGCAAGACGTGTGGGCGTCGTTCTTCCAGATGTCGCTCACCCGCCTCGACCTGCCGACCGAAGACCACCTGATCGCATACCTGGCCAAGCTGGCCCAGGTGAAGGTGGCCGAGGAAGGGCGGTACCAGCACACGCAGAAGGTGGACATCCGCCGCGAGCGGTCGCTGGCCAGCACGCCCGAACCGGCCGGCGGCGGGAACACCCCCAGCCAGGAGGTGGTGGCCCGCGACCTCTGGGAGGCGATCACCGCCGGGCTGTCCGACACGGAACGGGAGATGGTGAGCATGATCCGCGACGGGCACTCGCACGAGGCCGTCGCCGCGCGCTTCGAGTTGACGACCAAAACGGTGCAGCGGCTGATGGACAAACTCCGCCCGCGGCCTGGAGACCAGTGATGACGCCCGTCCACCTGGAACAACTGGCCGCCGACGTTCAGGCGAAGTGGGTGGCCGGCGACACGCCGGACGCCCTCGTCGCCCTCGCCGCCCACCCGGAACTGGCCGCCTGGAAGCCGCTCGTGCTGGAGTTGGCGTTCGAGGAGTACAGCCTGAGGGCGGAGGCCGGTGCCCCGCCCGACGCGGTGGCGTTCGCCGCCCCGTTCCCGTTCGCCGCCGACATCGCCGCCCTGCTCGCCGTCCACAGCGTGCTCAACCGCAAGTGGTCGTCCGGGGCCGCCCGCCGGCCGAAGGTGGCCCTCCACCCCGGCGACGTGGTGGGCGACCTGCGGGTGCTCCGGCGGATCGCCCGCGGCGGCTTCTCCGACGTGTACCTGGGGCGGAACGCGGCCGTCGGCGACCGCCCCGAGGTGCTGAAGGTATCCACCCGCGGGGAGGAGGAGGCCCGCACCCTCGGCCCGCTCGCCCACCCGCACCTGATGCCCGTGCTGGCCGCCCCGACGGTGAACGGCCTCCGCGCGGTCGTCTCACCGTTCCTCGGGCTGGCCACCGGCGAGACGCTCGTCGGCCGCGCCACCGGCCGCACGCCGACGACCGGCTGGCTGCTGCGGGTGGCGGGCGAGCGGCAGCCGGGCGACCCGCCCGTGACCGACCGCCCGGCGTTCCCCATCGCCGCCACCACCCCGTACCCGACGGCGGTGCTGCACGTCGCCGCCGCCCTCGCCGCCGCCCTCCGCTACCTGCACGACCGGGGCATCGCCCACCGCGACCTGAAGCCGTCCAACCTGCTGTTCGGGCCGACCGGCTTCCCCTACCTGCTCGACCTCAACTTGGCCGACGACGGGCGGGGCGGGCGGGCCGGCGGCACCGTCGCCTACGCCCCGCCGGAGGTGCTGGCGCGGCTGGCGGGCGACACCGCCGGGGCCGTCAACTGGCAGGCGGCCGACGTGTTCTCCTTCGCCGTGCTGGTGGTCGAACTGCTGCTCGTCCGCCACCCGTATCTGGGGTGCGAGGCGCTCACCCGCATCGACGCCGACACCGTGCCGGCCGCCGCCCGCGCCGCCCGCGGCACCGTCGCCGCCGAACGGCTGCCGCTGCCCCCGGCCGTCCGCACGCTGCTCCTCGACTGCCTGTCGGTCAACCCGGCCGACCGCCCGACCGCCGACCGACTGGCCCGCACCCTGACGGCCGCCGTCGCCCCGCAACTGCGGCTCAAGCGGCGGGGGTTGGCGGTGGCGGTGGCGGCCGTCGTGGTGGCGGCCGGCGGGGTGGGCGTCGGCGGGTGGGTGGCGCAGGCGAACGCCAAAGCCCCGACCGAGCAGGGCCTCCAGGCGGACGCCGACCGCGAGCCGACCGACCCGTTCGAGCGGGGCGTGTGGCTGGTGCGGAACGACCAGCCGACTGTGGCCATCGTCCACTTCACCGAGGCGGCCCGCACCGACGCGAGCGGGCGGGCGACCGAGTGGCTGAGCTACTGCCACGCCAGCTCGGACAACCCGGCCGCGGTGCTCAAGTACGGCGACGACGCGGAGAAGGCCGGGCGGAAGACGACGGCCGTGTACGCCAACCGCGCCGCCGCCAAGATGCTTCAAGCCGACGACACCGGCGCGGCCAACGACGCCGCCAAGGCGCTCGAGTACGGCGACAGCCCCGCCGCCCGCCTCACCCGCGGGCTGGCCGTGTACAAGATTCACTCGCGGGAGGAGTCGGTCCCCCGCAAACTGCTGGCCGAGTTGGAAGAGGCGATCCCCGGGAACGAGGAGAACGCGACCCTGTGGCTGAACGTGGCCGAGGCGCGGGCGCGGGTGGAGGACCGCGACCCGGCCGACGTGACGGAGGCGATCAAGGCGGTGCAAGAGACCCGCCGCACCGGCGGCAGCCGGCTGTCCGTGGAGACGAACACGGCGATCACCGCGGCGCTGACGGCCGACCCGCGGTACCAGACTGTCCTCGTCACCCCGTCCGCGCACGACGCCCTCGGCTTCCAGGCGCAGCTCGTCCGCCCCGAGTGAGGTCGGTGCCGCTGACCGGGCTGCCGTGTTGGAGTTCACGCTTCAGCGTGAGTGAGGCTGAGCGTCACGCTGAAGCGTGAACTCCAACCGCGATTTTTCCCACTTCTTCACCCAGCCGGCGGAAATGTCCCAGCTTCTCACTTGACCACCACATTCCTTCTCGTTACCTTCCCCACACACCCAACGGAGTGACACCCAGAACCGGCCGGCGCGTCGATGCCACCACCCCCGACGCCGCCCCGCCACCCCCGCGCCGCCTGCACTTCGGTGGGCTGAACGCCCCCGGTCCATTCTTCCGGACGCCACACGTCCGCCGAACGCACGCCCACGGATGGGTCTTCTCGAATCGCATTCCGACTCGCCGAACCGACACCGTACCTCACCACCTGTAGCCGCCGTGAACACCCACGCGCGACCCGTAGTTTCGTGCCCCGGCATTCCCGCCGGTGCGAACGGCCGCGTGCTGTTCCCGCCGGCGAAGGTGAACCTGTTCCTCGACGTGCTCGGCAAGCGGGCCGACGGGTACCACGACATCGCCACGCTGCTGGTGCCGGTGAGCCTGTACGACACGCTGGAAATTCAGCCGAGCGGCGACGGTGAACTGAAGCTAGCGTGCCACCCGGACACGATCCCGACGGGGCCGACGAATCTGGTGTGGAAGGCGGCGGACGCTCTGCGGAGGGCGTTCGGCGTGACGGCCGGGGCGACGATGCGGCTGACGAAACGCATCCCGCACGAGGCCGGGCTGGGCGGCGGGTCGAGTGACGCGGCGGCGGCGATTGCCGGGCTGAACGCCGTGTGGGGGCTGAACCGGAGTGTCGGCGAACTGCTGCCGGTGGCCGCGAGCGTGGGGTCCGACGTGCCGGGGTTCCTGATGTGTCGGGTAGGGTGGGTCGCTCTCGCCGAGAGCGACATCGGCACCGGCACTCGGGTAGGGTGGGTCGCTCTCGCCGAGAGCGACATCGGCACCGGCACTCGGTTAGGGTGGGTCGCTCTCGCCGAGAGCGACATCGGCACCGGCACTCGGTTAGGGTGGGTCGCTCTCGCCGAG
>JANNQE010000193.1:0-8697 GCA_031441625.1 Planctomycetia bacterium | reverse complement strand
CGACCAGAAGTTGAGGCGTAACCGCCCTGTGCCGTTTTTGGGCGGGCGGGCCCGGAAATGGGTGGCGTGCCCGGCACAGCCGGACCTACGGCGCTTCCGCCGGCTTGCCCCGTGCCAAAAAGCCGTTCGCCACGAACACTTTGTCGGTGCCGACGACCAAGTTGAACACGTCCGCTTCCCGCACCGGCCCCGTCACATCCTTCACCGTCACCGCCTTCCGCCCGACGTTCTCCCACCGCCAGATGGTGTCACCCGCCGTCAACTTGCCCGCCTCGCGGAACCCGCCGGCGGTCAGGCAGAGCGGTTGCGTTTCGGTGGTGGTGAGCGTGCCGGCGTCGGTTCGCACTTCGATCAGCTTGTTGCACGTCTGGAACACCGATTCCACCGGACCGCTCGTCGTCGTGCCGTCGGTGCCGACGAGCGTGACCACGTCACCCGTCTTGATGGTCTGCACTTCCCGCAGCCCGGTCGGCGTGACGACGAGCGTGCCACTCGGGAAGCACCCCGGATGGCACGGCTCCATCAGCTTTTCACGGGTCGTTGGGGTGGTCGGCCGCGACGTGGTCGCGGTCGGGCCGCACGCGGGGAGGAGCAGACAGGCGAGCAGGATGGGAACGGTTCGCCGCATGACGGGAGCCTCCGGGGGTACGGTCCAGACGAAGGACCGTTCCCCGGGGATTGTAGCCGGCGGTCAGATGATCGCCTTGATGGGGTCGGCCCCTTCGACGCCGACGAGCTTCTGGTCGAGGCCGCCGTAGAAGTAGCTCAGCTTGTTCGGGTCGAGGCCCATCTGGTTCAGTACGGTGGCGTGCATGTTCTTCACGTGGAACTTGTCGCCGACCGGGTTCGCGCCGAGTTCGTCCGTCTCGCCCACGCTCGTGCCGCCCTTGATTCCGCCGCCGGCCATCCACATGGTGAAGGCGTAGCTGTTGTGGTCCCGCCCGCTGCCGGTGGCGTACTCGGCGGTCGGCTGGCGGCCGAACTCGCCCCCCCAGATGACGATGGTGGAGTCGAGCAGCCCCTGGCGTTTCAGGTCGGCCAGGAGGCCGGCGATGGGCAGGTCGGTGTTGCCGGCGTGCTTGTTGTGGTTCTTCTCCATGTCGCTGTGGGCGTCCCAGTTGTCGTCGTTGTGGGCACCGCCGCTGTAGATCTGCACGAACCGCACGCCGCGCTCGACCAGCCGGCGGGCGAGCAGGCACTTGCGGCCGAAGTCGGCTGTCCGCTCTTTGGTCGGCCCCTCGATGCCGTACATCTCCAGCGTCTCTTTCGTCTCCTTGCTGAAGTCCACCGCCTCCGGGGCGTGCTGCTGCATCTTGAAGGCGAGTTCGTAGCTGGCGATGCGGGCGGCCAACTCGCTGTTGTCGGCGCGGGTCTTCAGGTGGTCGTCGTTCTTCTCCTTCAGGCGGTCGAGCAACTCCCGCTGCTGCTCGCGCGTCACGCCCGGCGGCGGAGCGAGGTCGAACATGGGCGTGCCGCTCGCCTTCAGGTTGACCCCCTGGTAGCTGGCCGGCATGTACCCGCTGCTCCAGTTCTTCGGCCCACTGATCGGCCCGCCGGTCTTGTCCAGCATGACCACGAACCCCGGCAGGTTCTCGTTCTCGCTGCCCAAGCCGTACGTCACCCAACTGCCCATGCACGGCGACCCGCTCAGCAGCTTGCCGCTGTTCATCATGAGCATGGCCGAGCCGTGGATGGGCGACTCGGCGTACATGCTGTGAACGAACGCGATGTCGTCCGCCCGCTCGCCCACGTGCGGGAACAGGTCGCTCACCCGCTTGCCGCACTTCCCGTAGTTCTTGAACTTCCACCGCGGCTCGACGATGCGGCCCTTGCTCTTGTGCCCGCCGCGGCCGAACGTCTTCACGTCCACCGTCTTGCCGTCCATGCCGACCATCTTCGGCTTCTCGTCGAACGTGTCGATGTGGCTCGGCCCGCCGTACATGAACAGGAAGATGACCGCCTTCGCCTTGGCCGGCATCATCGGCTTCTTCGGGGCCATCGGGTTGACGAACGGTGCGGCCTTTACATCGTTCGCCGCGGCGCTGTTGAAGAACCCGTCCTTCGACAACATGCCGGTGAGGGCGAGGCCGGTGAACCCGGCCCCGGTCTGGTGCAGGAACTCGCGCCGCGTGCGGCCACAGAACTGAGACATGAAGGGTTCCCGTGTTGGGGGTGGGGTGAATCCGGTTACTTGGTGATCGGGGCTTTCAGTTCCACTTTCTTGAACCGCTGATCGCCCACCTCGCGGTCGGACGGCTCTGCGAGCAGTTTGGCGTCCTTCTCGATGTGGGTGGCGGACACCGGCGGCTTGCCCTTCGGGTCGTTCGGGAACGCCGGGGCGACCACATGGAAGACCCCGCCGAAGACGAAGGTACCCTGGATCCGCTTGCCGGCCACGACGACGCACTCCTGACCGGCTTTCTTCGGGCGGCCGATCGTGCTGGAGCCGACGACGGACTCGGTCGCCACCAGCAGGGAGTTCGTCGAGCTGCCCGCCGTAATCTCTTTGGCGACCACCACCGAGTCTTCGAGGTATGCGGTGGTCACCGTCCCGGTCGCAAGGATGATGCAGCCGTCCGTCATGTCGGTGACGTCCCCGTCGATCAGGTAGACGCCCGCCTTCTTGATGACCACCGGCCCTTTCTCGAACACGATCTTGGCGGTGTCCAGTTCCATCGGCGGCTTCCACGCCGCGTCCCCCGTCGCCTCCGCCATCTTGTCGAGTAACGTCTGAAGGGTCGTCTTCAGGGTGGCGGCGTCGTCCTCCGACCATTCCCCCTTTTCCGCCCGCTTCGCGACGAGTGCGTGCAACCCGGTGAGGTCTGCTACGACGGCTACTTTCTTCGGCACCGGGGCGGCAAACGCACCGGTGCCGAACATCAGCACCAACCCAACGGTGGCAAGACGGGCCATTGCATTCTCAGGGAGAGAGGGATCAGGTCCGTCAGTCCACGTACACGAACTCGTTAGCGTTCAGCAGCAGGAGGGCGTACTGCTGCATCGCCTTCGCGTCGGTCAGCTTGTGCTTCTCCTTCAGCTTGCCGACGAACGCCACGTCCTTCTCGACTTCGGCGGCGGGGGGCACGCGGCCGGTGGTCAGGCGGATGCCGCGGGCGACTTGCTCGGCCAAATCCGGGCCGGCGTCCTTCGCCACCCGCTTCGCCAGCAGTTCGGCCTGCTCGTTGGTGAACTCGCCGTTGAGCATGCCCAGCGCTTGCGTCGGCACGGTGGTGGTGTACCGCACCGGGCAACTGTTGTCGGTGTCGGCCTGGTCGTGGTTCGCCAGGATGGGCACCTGGATGCTCCGCTTGACGAAGGCGTACACCGTGCGGCGGTTCTGTTCGTTCGTCGGCGAATCGGGCCAGTGGGCTTTCTTGTCTGTGTGGGAGATGCCGGCCAGCACCTCGGCGCTCAGCTTCGGGTACATGCTCGGCCCGCCCACCTTGCTCGTGTTCAGTTCGCCGCTCGCGGCGAGGATGCTGTCCCGCACCTCTTCGGACGTGAGCCGCCGCATGTTGAACCGCCACAGGTTCACGTTGGCCGGGTCGGTCTTCATGTTCGCCGCGTCGGCGTTCGATGCCCGCTTGTACGCCGCCGAGGTCATCATCAGCCGGTGCATCCGCTTCACGGTCCACGCCTCACCGCCCCCGACCGACGGCTGCACGAACTCGGCGGCCAGCCAGTCGATCAGTTCGGGGTGCGTCGGCGGCTCGCCGAACTTGCCGAAGTCGTTCGGGGTGGGCACCAGCCCTTTGCCGAAGTGCCACAGCCAGAGGCGGTTCATCATCACGCGGGCGGTCATAGGGTTCTTCGGGTCGGCGATCCAGTTCGCCAGCACCGTCCGGCGGCCGCTGCTCCTGGTGCCCTTTTGCACGGGCGGGATGGTCGGGTCAGGGAGGTTCAACACCGTCGGGAAGCCGGGCTTCACCTCGGCACCGTTCGCGTGCGGGTTGCCGCGGATGTTGATGAACGTGGGCGGCGGGGCGGGGTCGCAGTTGTTGATGCTGAGGGCGAGTTCCTGGTGCGGCGACGGCTTGCGCTTCAGGTCGTCCACTTGCTTCTTCAGGCCGGCGTACTCCTTCTTCTGGTCGGCGTCAAGGAACATCGGCACCTTCTTCACCACCTGCGGGCGGTCCAGCCCCTCCGACGCCCGCTGGTCTTCGGCCGGCATCTTCTTGATGGCCGCGTCCTCGATCACCGTCATCTGCTTGGTCAACTCGTCGATCTTGCTCACCCGCTCGGCCAGTTCCTTCTCGTACAACTTCCGCTGCTCGAAGGCCGTGATGTCGGTCTGGTTCGAGGACGACTTCACGTTCCGGTCGCCGCTGTACTCGCGGATGTCGCGGACGAAGGCCACCATCTTGTAGTAGTCGTCGGCCAGGATGGGGTCGCCCTTGTGGTCGTGGCAGCGGGCGCAGTTGAGCGTCATCGCCAGGAACGCTTGCCCGGTGACGCCGACGATGTCGTCGTACCCGTCGAACTTGGCTTGCAGCGGGTCGGCCGGCTCGTCGTCCCACACGCCCAGGCGGTAGTACCCGGTGGCGACGACGCCGTCGTTGTCGTCCTCGTTCTTCTTGGGCAACTCGTCGCCGGCGATCTGCTCCCGGATGAAGCGGTCGTACGGCTTGTCGGCGTTGAAGCTGCGGACGACGTAGTCGCGGTACCGCCAGGCGTTCGGCTTCGCCCCGTCCCGCTCGTACCCGTTCGTCTCGGCGAACCGCACAACGTCGAGCCAATACTTCCCCCACTTCTCGCCGTACTGCGGGCTGGCCAGGAGCGTGTCGAGCAACTTCTCCCACGCCTTCGGGTCGGCGTCCTTCACGAAGGCGTCGATCTGCTCGGGCGTCGGCGGCAGGCCGGTCAGGTCGTAGTACGCCCGCCGGACGAGCGTCGCCTTGTCGGCCTCCGGCACCGGCGTCAGCTTCTTGTCCGCCAGCTTCTTGCCGATGAACGCATCAATGGGGTGAACGTCGGCCTTCGGGGGTGTCGGCCGCTTGACCGGCTGGTACGCCCAGTACGCCTTCTGTTCGGGGGTGAACTCCTTCTTCTTCGGCGCTTCGGCCACCGCCTCGCCGATCAGGTCGGTCGGCACTGGCAGCCCCTGCTCGACCCATTTCGTCAGAGTGGCGATGTCGGCGGCGGGCAGCTTGCCGCCCTCCGGCGGCATGGCGTACCCCTTCTTGGTGTGGTTGATCGCTTCCACCAGCAGGCTGTCTTTGGCCTTGCCCGGCACCGCCGCCGGCCCGGTCTCGCCGCCGCTCAGCACCGCCCCCCGCGTGCGGAGGTCGAACCCGCCCTTCAGCTTCTTCGGGCTGTCGCCGTGGCACTTCAGGCAGTGCGCCTTCAGCACCGGGGCCACCTGCTCGGAGTAGAACTTGACCTGCTCGGGGGTGAAGGAAGGCTTCGGGTCGGCGGCGGGGACGAGGGCGGCGCACAAGAGCAGCAGCGGGGCGGCGCGGAGCATCCGGGAACCTCGGTCGAGTTGGCGACTCGGCAGAAAGGTATTGTAGTCGAAGTGCGGAGCGGATGCAGCACCCCTGTTCGCCGCGACCAGCGGGATCGCTCCCGCTGGTCGCGGCGAAGAGTTGAGATTTTCCCACATCAGACCGCCCCCCACCGGGCAATACCCGTCATGACCATCGCCGACACCCTCCGACACCTCGGCCTGGCGTCGCCCGACCCGCGCTCCGACGGCGAACTGCTCACCCGGTTCGTGTCCGCTAGGGAGGAAGCCGCGTTCGCCGAACTGCTCCTCCGGCACGGGCCGACGGAGTACGCCGACTGTCGGCGCGTGCTGGCGAACGCTCCGGACGCTGACGACGCATTCCAGGCGGTGTTCCTCGTGTTGGCACGGAAGGCGAACACCGTCCGCCCGCCGGGGATGGTCGGCAACTGGCTATACGGGGTGGCCGTCCGCACCGCGAACAAGGCACGTGTGATGAACGCGAAGCGAAGGGCACGCGACGAACGAGCCGCGACCGCCAGGGAGCGGGAGATTCCAAACCCGCTCCCTGGCGGTCGCGGCTCGTCAGACGAACTCGCCGTCATCGACGCCGAACTCGCGGCACTGCCGGACGTGTATCGGGCCGCGTTCGTCACCTGTGAACTGAACGGGCGGAGTCGCTCCGAAGCGTCGCGCGAACTCGGCTGGCCGGAAGGCACTGTGGCGGCACGGCTGGCGAAGGCCCGCGAACTGCTCGCCGCCCGACTGACCAAGCGGGGCGTCACACTCGGCGTCGGGCTGTTCGCGGCGGCGGTGGTGCCGACGGCGACGGCCACGGACGCGATGTCGGCGGTGCGGGAACTGCTCGCGGTCGGCACGGCTTCGGCCGTGTCCCCGGCCGCCCAAACACTCTGCAACGAGGTGACGAAATCCATGACCACGACGCACACGAAGTGGCTGTTGCTCGGCGGGCTGGTGCTGGCGCTTGCCACCGGCGGGGCGGTGCTGATGGCTGGTCCGGGGGACCGCCCGGTGCGGGAGCAAATCAAGGCTCCGGTGCCGAAAGAACTCGTGAGCGACTGGAAGACGGCAGAGCCGATCGAGCTAGACGGGAAGCGGATCACCAGCGTGGCGTACAACCCGGACGGGACGAAGATCGCCATCGGGCAAGAGAACCTGACCACGCTGATCGACGCCCTGACCAGAAAAACCCTCTGGTTCCACGAGGGCAGCGGGCCGGATACGCGGGTGGCGTTCTCGCCGGACGGCGAGACCGTGGCGGCCACCTTCCAGGACGGTGTACGGCTGCTGAACACCACCACTGGCAAACTGATCTTCACCCTGGAGGGGAAGGGGTCGGCCCCGACCGCGGTGGCCTTCTTCCCCGACCGCCCGACGCCGGCAAAGGAACTCCAGCTTCACCAGATCGCGTTCGGCCATCCGGGTAAACTCATCCTGAAGACCGGTGTGACGTGGGACAAGGCCAGCACCATCACCTCCTCCCTGACGCCGAAGGGCATCGCCCCCGAGGGCGTCACCGCCCTGCCGCTGGCCGTGTCGCCGACCGGCGACGGCCGGGTCGTCACCCTCGGCCCGACCGACCGCAAGACCGGCCGTAGCATCCTCTGGGCGTGGGGGGCCGGCGGCGGAGCCGAGAGCAAGGAGTTGATCGGACAAAAGGCCCGCCCCGTAGCAGCAGCTTGGTCGAAGCAGGGGCATCGGATTGTGACGGCCGACGAGGGTGGCACGCTGATCGTGTGGGACGCCGAGGAGTTCAAGGAGAAGTCGCGGGTCGAACTCGGGGAAGGAGTGGTGCAACTCGCCCTCGCCCCGGACGGCAAGACGCTGGCGGCGGTGCGGGCGTTCGTGGACACCACTCTGTTCGGCCGGAGCGGTCGGACGCTGTTCAACATCGAACTGCATGTGTTCGACATCACCGACCCGCCGGCGAAGCCGAAGCCGTTGTGGACGGTTCGGAACCAACTCAGCGACGCGAAGACGTTCGGCGGCCCCGTGTCACTCGCCTTCGCCCCAGACGGCAAGACGCTGCTGGCCGCCTTCGCCGACCCGTACATCCCGCCGCAACAGCCGGGCGACGTGCCGGGGACCGGATCGATACCGAAGTCGATGGGGGTGAAGGTGTGGGAGTTGGTGGCGAAGAAGTGACGGCATAAGTTAGGGTGGTCCGCTCTCGCCGAGAGCGGGTTCGGATTCCGGCTCTCGGCGAGAGCCGGCCACCCTAGTGATCGGTCCCATGATCCCCATCAACTTCACCGGCAAGGTGGCACTCGTCACCGGCGTCGGCGACAACGACAGCTTCGCCTGGTATATCGCCAAGACCCTGCAAGCGGCCGGGGCGAAGGTGGTGCTGGCCGTTCACCCCCGCGTGGTCGGCATCGTCGAGAGCTTCCTCAGCCGAGACGCCGACCGCGAGAGCCGCGAGTTGCCATACACCGGCGGCGAGTTCAAGGTGGAAAAAGTGTTCCCGTGCGACGCCGGGTACGACACCATGGCCGACGTGCCGGAGGAGATCAAGACCGACCGCCGGTACGCCAAGCTGAACGCCGACTACAGCATCGAAGGGATGGTGAAGGCGGTGGGCACCGAGTTCGGCGGCATCGACATGCTCATCCACAGCATCGCCTTCAGCCGCGAGATCATGAAGGTCGCCAAGGACACCACCCGCAAGGGGTACATGGAAGCCCTCGGCATCTCGGCGTACTCGCTCACGAGTATGCTTCGGGCGGCCGAGCCGTACATGACCGACCGGCCCGGCGGGGCGAGCGCGGTCGGCCTGACGTACCTGGGCGGCAGCCGGGTGGTGCCGTACTACGGCGGCGGCATGAGCACGGCGAAGGCGGCACTCCAGATCGACGCGGCACAACTGGCGAGCAACCTGGGCGGCAAGAACATCCGGGTGAACCTGATCTCGGCCGGGCCGTACCTGAGCCGGGCGATGCGGAGCATCCGGCCGGGCGAGGGCGAGAAGACGGTGGACTACGCCGCCAGCCGCTCCCCCCTGCCGCGGCCGATCACTCCGCAAGAGGTGGCCGACGCCACGGCGTACCTGTGCAGCCCGCTGGCGTCGGCCGTCACCGGGCACGTCCTGTACGTGGACTGCGGGTACAACGTGATGGGGGTGTGAGCGGATTGCCGATTTTCGATTGCCGATTGCCGATTGAAGAGGGCGGAAACTGCCCGGCAATCTAAAATCGTCAATCCGCAATCGAAAATCCGCCGAGGTCGCCCGTGTC
>JANNQE010000192.1:0-10029 GCA_031441625.1 Planctomycetia bacterium | reverse complement strand
CGGCGCCGGTGACCGGGTCGCAGTGGAACAAGTAATACGGCCGCACCTTGATCCGCAGCAGGCCCCGGAGAAGTTCGCGCATGGTGCCGAGATCGTCGTTCACGCCTTTCAACAGCACCGAGTGGTTGTTGATCATCATGCCGCGGCGGAGCAGGCTCTTGCACACGCGGGCGGCTTCGGGCGTCACTTCGCGCGGGTGGTTGAAGTGCGTCTGGATGTACACCTTCTCGGCGGAATCCAGCAGGTCGAGCAGCTCGTTGTCGTACAGCCGCTGGGGGAGCGTGACCGGCACGCGGGTGCCGATGCGGATGACGTCGACGTGCTTGATCGCCTTCAGGTTTTCGAGGTAGTACCGCAGCTTCGGGATGGGCAGCGTCAGCGGGTCGCCGCCGCTCACCACCACGTCCTTGATCTCGGTGTGCTCGCGGATGTACTCGATCATCCGCTCGTCGTCCTTGCTGATCCCCTCCCACCCGCCGCGGGTGAGGGTGGCCC
Source organism: Planctomycetia bacterium (assembly GCA_031441625.1). GTDB lineage: Bacteria > Planctomycetota > Planctomycetia > Gemmatales > Gemmataceae > JALHQU01. The sequence goes on along the minus strand of JANNQE010000192.1, from coordinate 9,534 downwards.
GCTTGCGGGTGCAGTACCGGCAGTACATGGTGCAGTTCGGGGTCGTCAGCATCAGCACCCGGTCGGGGTAGCGGTGCGTCAGCCCGTTCACCGGCGAGTCTTTGTCCTCTTCCAGCGGGTCGTCCAACTCGAACCCGCCCTCCGCTTCGAGCGGCGAGGGGACCGACTGCAACCGGATGGGGTCGTCCGGGTCGTCGGTGTGGATGAGGGAGAAGTAGTACGGCGGGATGGCCAGCTTGTAGTCCGCTTCCAGCTTGCCGATGGCTTCCAGTTCATCGCGGGTGAACGGGAGCAGGTGGCGGAGCTGGCGGATCGAGCGGATGGAGTTCGCCTGCTGCCACTTCCAGTCGTCCCACTGGTGGTCGGGCACGTCGGCCCAGACGGGGTGGCGGCGGGCGGCACTCGGGGGTTCGTCGTCCGGGGTGGAACAGAGTGGGTCCACTGGACGCGACGGAGGCAGCGGGAGCGGTGCCTCGGAGGTGGGGAACATAAAGGCGATGACCTCTGAAGGTCGGACCCGGCGGGCTTGCGACGATCGCGGGCCTCACGCCGGGGAGTGCCGATCTGTCGTGCGGGAGTCGCGCACCGATGGCACTTCAAGAACGAATAGTAACGCCGGGAATCGGAATTACAAGTTTGCGATGCCACAACTGGCGTTGACTGTGCGGAATAGCGGTGGCGCAGTCGGCACCATCCGCACCAGTCGTGCCGCGATAGCCCGAAGAAGAGGTGTGGTCAACGTGAAGGCCGCGCGCAAGCGCGGCGAGTGAACGTGCTCACGCGGCCGGTTCGACACTCAGCGTCAGCTTCACGCCGACGGCGTGAGCGTAGTCGCCGAGCAGCTTCCACGTAGGGTTGAGGAACGCACCCGCTTCGAGTCGCGCGATCTCGTCTTCGCCCACCCCGCACTTCGTCGCCACGTCCGCGACCGACAGCCCGGCCGCTTCACGCGATTGGCGGAGGGCGAGGACCGTCGCGCGGATGACGGCGGGGAAATGGATCACGTTTGCCGGCGGGCCTTCCAGGTGGCGGGTGGCAATCGCCTTCGCCCGTCGCTCAGCCAACTTCGCCCGCAGTTCGGGAGAGAGGTCGGCTACGCGAACGCGGTGGGCCGGGGTGGTGTTGTTCGCCATGTGGAACCCTCCTCAATTCGGTTCGGGAACCTCGTAAGCCGTCACGGGATAGACCACGAGCGGGTCGTCCGATTCCTCATCCCACGCCACGAAGATCTAGCGGCCGGTGCCGGTGTACCCGAACTTGCACGGCCGCCCGGACGACGCCGACGAGTCGATCGGCAGGGTCGGATCGAGCAGCACGTCCTCGACCTCGTCCGGAGTTAGCCCGTGCAGGGCGATGTGGGCGACGTTCCCGTCCGGGTCGTCGTCATCGTCCCACGCGACAATCGCGTCGTCCATTCCCGCTCCCTCGGCGGACACCACCATTCTACCTTTATGGTTCGGCCAGGTGCCCGAGTTCACCCCCTCACCTTCCCCCGCGGGCGGCAGATGTCGAGCACATGCCGCAGCACGTCCCGCACCGAGATGACGCCCACCGGCTTGCCGTCGTCCACCACCGGCAGGTGGCGGTAGTTGCCCGCATCCATCTGCCGCACGGCGAACGCCAGCGGGTCGATGGGCCGCACCGTCTCGGGGTCGCGGGTCATGAACTGCGCGACCGGCAGCAGGGCGAGCACGTCGCTGCCGGCGATCTTGGTGAGGAAGTCGCGCTCGGTCAGGATGCCGACGAGTTGGCCGTCGGCGTCCGTCACCAGCACCGCCCCGACGCCCTCGGCGGTCATCACCCGCATCGCGTGATCGAGGTCGGCGGTGGGCGGCACGCACACCGGCGGGCGGGGGCGGAGGGAGGCGACGGTGTCGCGGAGGAGGGCGGCTTCGACGGCGTCGGCCGGCTGCGGGCGGTCGAACGCCGTCAGGTCGCCGCCGCAGTGGGTGCAGGCGTCGAGTCCCATCGCGTTCGTCGTCCCGCACGCCGGGCAGATCATCCGTGGTGCCAACCGGAGGAATCGGATACCCTTAGTTCTAGGCGTGGTGGCCGGCGCGCGGGGAAGAAGTGCGGCGGCACTGGCGAACCGCCCGACTTCTCCCGTAGACACCCGCCGGCCGTCGCGGTACACCCACCGGCGGAGGACCTCGCGTGCTCACCCGCCTGCTCGACTACCTGTTCGCCGCCCTGTTCGGCACCTTCCAGCGGATGATCTTCTGGGAGCTGCTCCGTGTCTTCCTGCTCACCCTGTTCGCCCTGGCTGGCGTCTTCACCCTGCTGGCCGTCCTCCAGCAGATCCAGTTCGGCGTGTCCCTCGGCCAGGCCCTGCGGATGCTCCCGCTGCTGGTGCCCACGTCCATCCCGTGGATCACCCCGCCGAGTTGCCTGTTCGCCTCGTGCGTGGTGTACGGGCGGATGGCGAACGACAACGAGGCGGTCGCCCTGAAGGCCGCCGGGGTGGACCTGCTGTCGGTCCTCCGCCCGGCGGTGGTGGTCGGCGCGCTCGCCGGCCTGTTCACCGCCTACTTGCAGTTCGACGTGACGCCGCACTCGTGGCGGGGCAGCCGCGAGGTGCTGATCGAAGACCCGGAGGAGGCCCTCGGGCTGGTCCTCCGGCGGAAGCAGACGCTCGAGTTCGCCTCCGGCAACAGCGTCATGAAGCTGAGCGTGCGGGATGTCCAGGTGGGCACGCGGAAGGATCGGGTGACGAACGAGTCCGGCGAGGTGGTCGAGCGGGACGTGCCCGAGCAGCGGCTGATGGACGTGGTGCTGAAGCAGCGGAAGGGGACCGCCCGCACGTGGCAGGAGCCGGACCTGGTGGCCCGCACGCACTCGGCCGTGCTGCGGGTGAACACGGCCGACCGCAAGGTGCAGTTGGGCGACGTGGCCCAATTGTGGGACTACTCGATGAAAAGCGATGAGTCTGACGGCGGGCTGCGGCGCACCGGCCGGAGCGTCCTGGACCCCGAGGACACGGCGTTCGACCTGCCCGGCCAGTTCGACCTGAGCGTGCTGCGGCGGCTGAACGCCTACAACCCGGCGATGGTGGACTGGGACAAGCTGCCGGGCGCGGCGGCCGAGACGGTGGGCGTGGCCGACCAGCACCGCACGTGGGCGGCCAAGCTGGCCGAGTTGCCCGACCGCAAGTTGACCGACGCCGAGGCGTCCGCCTTCCAGGGCGAGTACGGCCTGTCGCCGGCGGTCGAGCCGGCCGCCCGCCTGAAACAAGTCGTCGACCACCAGGACCGGGTGAACGACTTCGCCAGGATTGATCGCTCCTTGCGGTACGAGTTCCACCTGCGGCCGGCCATCGCCTTCGGCTGCCTGCTGTTCGCCGTCCTCGGCTGCCCGGTCGGGTTGTGGGCGAACCGGGCCGACTACCTGAGCATCTTCGTCATCTGCTTCCTGCCCGCCCTGCTCGTGTACTACCCCGTCCTGTTCATGATCGGCGGGTACGCCCGCGACGGCAAACTGCCGATGGCCCTGGGCGTGTGGACGGCCAACGGGGTGCTCGCGCTGGGCACGGTCATCTTGTCGTGGCGGCTCATCCGGCGGTAGGGGTGCGCGGACTCGGAACGATCAGCCATGCCCTCAAGTGTCTCGCACCTGATGACCTATTCACGCCGCCGGCGAACGACCCACGACCGGGTCGGCGGACTGCCCCGACACCTCCCGCACCAGTGGCCCGTGTGCCAACGCTGTCAGGAGCGAATGGGTTTCGTCGGGCAACTCTACGCCGCCGACTGGTTCCCACTGGACGGTCTACTCGGACTTCAGTTCTACGTGTGTGACGAGTGCCGAGAGACGGTTCGGGAGGCGAACCCTGATGTCACCATTCACATGGAGGAACTGTTCCCCGGTGCGAAACTGAACACGAAGAAGGCCGGCGTGCGCTGCCGACGACAACCGAGGGTGTTCATCGCCTACACGCCCGTCGAAGACTCTATGGACCAGTGGACGTTTCTCCGCCGCGAAGCAATCCCGGACGAGATGCCGGATCGCCACCTGTTCGACGACAAGATCGGCGGGCTGTTCCCCTACGACGGCTCGGACGGCCCGAAGATCACCAGGTCGAACCCGATGATCGCTCAGTTCGACTGGAAGGGGATCGGCGGCCCGATCTACCTGTATCGGTCGTTGAAGAGAGGAATCTACCTGTACCACTACCGCTGACCGTCGCTGCCGCGATCCCGCCTACATTCGGGCTGAAGGCCCGGGTTCTGTCAGCCCAGGGCGAGCGAGCGAAGCGAGCGCAACCCTGGGTACGAACACCAGATGAGAACCGCCCTGTAGGGGCGGCTTCCGATTGAACCCGCCCCTACAGGGCGGCATTCTTTTCGCCCGCGTTCCCAGGCCTGCGCTCGCTTCGCTCGCTCCGACCTGGGCTGACGGATCCCGGCCCTTCAGGCCGGCCGGGTGGAGTAACGTGACGACCCACTCCCACTGGCGTTCAATCCCCGGAGGTCGATGACGGTTGGTCGGCCGCGAACTCCCGTTGCAGCCCCGCACCCTCCCCGTCGTTCGTCACGTCGATACTGTAACCGACACCCCTCCGCCCGGCCCACACCGCCATGTCTATCGCGTTCAACTGCTCGTGCGGCGAGCGCCTCGAAGTGGACGACGAGTTCGCCGGCAAGCAGGCCCGCTGCCCGTACTGCGAGGCGGTGGTGCGGGTGCCGGCCGCCGCCCCGCCGCCGCCCGCCAAGCGGGCGACGCCGGTCGAAGATGACGACACCGACGACGACCGCGGCGCGTACGCCGGCTCGCTCAACCCGCTCGAACGGGGCAACCGGCCGTCGTCCCGCCGCCGCCGCGACGAGGACGAAGAGGAAGACCGTCCGTCGCGCCGGCGGGCAGCAGACGACGACGAGGACGAGGACGACCGCCCGCGCCGCCGTCGCCGGTCCGAACCGCCGCCCTACAAGCTGATGAACAACCAGACCATCGGCGGGACGATCACGGTGGTGATCAGCCTGCTGGTGTTCGTTGGGGCGCTGTTCGTGGGCATGATCTGGTACGGCATGTTCTTCTTCACCGTGGTCGGCATCATCGCCATCGTCCGCGGATTGACCTCCGGCCGAGACGGGTGAACCATTTGGAGGGCCGCCCATGCCCATCGAGTTCGCGTGCGAGTGCGGGAAGGCGTTCAAGGTGGCCGACGAGTTTGCCGGCAAGCGGTCGAAGTGTACCGCCTGCGGGCAACCCGTTGTGGTGCCGACGCCACCCCCGCCGGCTGCGGCGGAGGAGTCGGCCGAAGACGCCGCCATGCGGGCGCTGCTCGACGGCGACGACCCCACCCCCGCCCCGCGGGCCAGTAACTCCTACGCCGGCGCGGACGACGCCCGCCGCCCGGCCCCGCCTCCGCCGCGGAACGAAGACGCCGGCTCGCACGCCGCCCGCGCCCTGGCCGGCTCAAAGTCCGCCACGAAGGCGAGCGAACCGAAGGCGAAGAAGGCGAAGCCGGTGAGATCCTCCTACGACGCCCCGGCGGAACGGACTTGGTCGCCGAACTGGGCGAAGGTGGGCGGCGGGGCGCTCGGCGTGCTGATCGGCGGGGGACTGCTGATCGGCGGCTTGGCCTTCGGTCGGCTCTTCATCTGGTCGCCGATCATCATCATCGTGGGCCTCTTCGGCATCATCAACGGACTGCTCAGCCGCAATTGAGATGGACTGCACGCCATGCCGAACACCCCGCCGCCGATCACCGTCTGGGCCGAGGACGTGGCCCCGGACAGCCCGCCGCCCCGCACCGAACCGCCGCGACACGCCCACCGGCAGGCGGCGGAGGTGTTCGACCGCGTGGCCGGCGGCACCCGCACTCGCCGCCGCCCGCCCCGCCCGACGTGGTGGGGGTTCGTCGTCGGCGCGGGGCTGGTGGCCGCCGGCGGGCTGGTGTGGTGGTTCCAACTCGACCTGGGGCTGATGCACGTGCCGACGGTGGCGCTCGTCGCCGCCGGGATGCTGGTGATGTTGAAGGCGGTGATGGGGTATCGATGATCTGGTAGGGTGGGTCGCTCTCGCCGAGAGCGACATCCGAACCGGCTCTCGGCGAGAGCCGGCCACCCTACAAGCACGCGGCCACTTCCGCGGCCAGCTTCGCGTTGTTCACCACCAGGGTGCGGTTCGCCCGGAGCGTCCGCCCGCCGGTCAACTCGGCCAGCCTCGCCAACAGGAACGGCGTCAGCCTCGCCCCACTCACGCCGGCCCGTTCGGCGTCGGCGTCGGCCGTCCGCATCGCGTCGGCCAGTTCGTCCGCCGGGATGGCGTCGGCGTCGGGCAGTGGGTTCGCCAACACCGCCCCGCCGCCGCCGAGCGCCACGTGCGCCGCGAACACCTTCGCCGCTTCGGACGCGGATTCCACGCGAACGGAGACGGGGAGCGCGCCACCCCGACTGTAAAACTGCGGGAACGTGTGGGTGCGGTAGCCGATGACCGGCACGCCGAGGGTTTCCAAAATCTCCAGCGTGCGGGGCAAATCCAGAATGCTCTTCGCGCCGGCGGTCACCACCAGCACCGGCGTGCGGGCCAGTTCGGTGAGATCGGCACTGATGTCCCACGGCGGGGCCGGCGGGCGGTGCGCCCCGCCGATGCCGCCGGTGGCGAACACCCGCACCCCCGCCAAGTGCGCCAGGGCCATCGTCGCGCTCACGGTGGTGGCGGCCGTTCGACCCAACCCGACCGCCGCCCCCAGGTCGCGGCGGCTGGCCTTCCACACGCCGTCCCTGTTCGCCAACTCACCCAACTCCTCGTCACTCAGCCCGACCGTCGGCACGCCCTTCCACACGGCGACTGTTGCGGGGACCGCGCCGGCGGATCGCACCACCGCCTCGCACTCGCGGGCCACGTTCAGGTTCACCGGCCGCGGCAGCCCGTGGGCGATGATGGTGGACTCGAGCGCCACCACCGGCCGACCGGCGGCGAGCGCGGCGGCCACCTCGGGCGACACGTGCGGGCGAAGGGAAACGGGCATCGGTGCGTCTCGTGGGGAAACGGAGGCGAAGACCGGGAGCACGGGCGTCCCGCCCGCATCGGAACAGCGGGCGGGACGCCCGCGCTCCCGGCGGCGGGTGGCCAGAAAAGAAATGAGATCGTATCGGTGTACAGGAACAGGGATCCACGCCCCGGATGTCGCCCGCCCCGGATGTCCCAGTCCGCCGCCACGGTCATCATGTCCGGCCCCACCGCCGCCGGCCACACCGAACCGCCCGACCCGGCCGAACTGCTCCGCCGGGTGGGGGAGGTCGCGCCCGCGCTCTGGTTCCTCTCCGACATCCCGGCCGACCGCCGCGACGCCGTGCGGGCGGTGGTGTGGGACCTGTGCCGCACTGGGCAACTGGAAGTGGGCGACTGTGTGGCCGGCCGCGGGCAGGGGTTCCGCCGCACTCACACCTCCGTCGCCGACCCGCCCGCCCCGGTCGTCGCCGAAGATCCGGAATCCGTCCGCCGCCCGCTCCTGTCGCCCCGCCCGTCCGTCGTCACCCCGCTGCTCGTCGTCGTTCACGTCGTCTGGTACATCGCCGGCGGGGTGGGGGCCGCCCAGACGCGCGCCGTGTCGGACTATTTGAAAGGCACTAACCACCCGATCGTCAACCCGATCCTGCTCCGCGCCGGCGGGGTGTCGGCCCCCACGCTGCTGGCCGGCGAGTGGTGGCGGCTGCCCACCAGCCAGTTCGCGCACGTCGGCCTGTTCCACCTGTTCGGCAACGTGGTCACCCTGGCGCTGCTGGGCACGCTGGCGGAAGCGGTGTGGGGGCGGTGGCGGTTCCTGCTCATTTACCTGACGGCCGGGCTGGCGGCGGCGGCGGCGGCGATGGCCGCGCAACCGCTGAGCGGGGCGGGCGACGTGGAAGTGTACGGGTCGGCGTCGGGCGGCCTGTGGGGGGTGACGGTGGCGGTGCTGGCGTGGATGGCCCGCAACCTGAGCGTGGCCCCGCCGCAGGCGGCGGCCGACTGCGTGCGGCGGGTGGTGGTGGTGGGCGTCATGAACCTGGTGGTCAGCTTCGCCCAGGGGGTGAGCGTGAGCGGGCTGGTGGGCGGGGCGGCCGGCGGGCTGGCCGTCGCCTTCTTCCTGGCCCGGCTGGGGCCGGGGCGGACCGAACGGCGGCTGGCCCTGCTCGGGCTGGTGCTCACCGCCGCCGCGTTCGCCGGGCTGCTGGCCACCGCCGTGTCCGTGAGCAAAGACTGGCAGACGGTGCGGCAGCGCGTGCCCCCGCCGCCGCCGGCCGGTACAGACGCGAGCGACCCCCGCCCCTAAGATGGGGTGCTCTGTTCTCACCACCCCCAGGTAGCTTGGCATCATGGACGCTGGCATCGTCGGCCTGCCGAACGTCGGCAAGAGTACCCTCTTCAACGCCCTCACCGTGAGCAAGTCCGCGCAGGCGGCCAACTACCCGTTCTGCACCATCGAGGCGAACACCGGGGTGGTGGTCATCCCCGACGGCCGGCTGGAGCGGATCACCAAGTACATCCCGCCGAAGAAGGTCATCCCGGCCGTCATGAAGCTGGTGGACATCGCCGGGCTGGTGAAGGGCGCGAGCAAGGGCGAGGGCAAGGGGAACGACTTCCTCGACGACATCCGCAACGTGGACGCCATCCTGCACGTGGTGCGGTGCTTCGAGGACCCGAACGTCATCCACGTGGACGGGCGTGTGAACCCGCTCGAAGACATCGACATCATCGAACTGGAACTCATGCTGTCCGACCAGCAGACGCTGGAGAAGGCGGTGCGGAAGGCGGAGCGGGCGGCGAAGATCGGCGAGAAGGAGGCGGTCGGGCGGGCGGCGGCCATGCACAAGTGCATCGAGCACCTGGCGAAAGACCAGCCGCTGCGGAAGCTGAAGATGATGACGACGAGGCGAAGTCGATTCGGAGCCTCGGGCTGATGACGGCAAAGCCGATCCTGTACATCGCCAACGTGGGCGAGGACGACCTGGAAGGCAAGGGGCCGATGGTGCAGCAGGTGCGCGACTTCGCCGCCAAGATCGGGGCGGGCGTGGTGCCGGTGTGCGCCAAACTGGAGAGCGAGCTGGTGGACCTGGAAGGGGCGGAGCGGGCGGAGATGCTGGAATCGATGGGCATCAAGGAGCCGGGGCTGGCCGCGGTGGCCCGCGAGGCGTACCGCACGCTCGGCTTGCAGAGCTACTTCACGGCTGGCGAGAAGGAAGTGCGGGCGTGGACGTACCCGGCCGGGGCGAAAGCGCCGCAGGCGGCGGCAGTGATCCACACCGACTTCGAGAAGGGGTTCATCCGCGCTGAGATTTACTCACTTCCCGACCTGGAGCAGTACAAGACGGAGAAGGACATCCGCGCCGCCGGCAAGATGCGGACCGAGGGCAAGGAGTACGTCATGCAGGACGGCGACATCTGCCACTTCTTGGTGAACAAGTGATGGCTTAGCCACCATTGCGAGCCTCGTAGGGCGGGTCGAGCGGCCGGGGATCGCGGTGGCATCGGCGGTGGGTCGGAGGTGATATGGGCAGCATAGGCCGGCCGCGACGCCCCGCCGTGCTTTGGTGGTTCCGGCGGGGCGTC
>JANNQE010000191.1:0-1755 GCA_031441625.1 Planctomycetia bacterium | reverse complement strand
GTCCATCCGCAGCACCGCCACCTGCCGGAGTTCGGCGTCCCCGAGTGCGGTCAGCAGCCGCTCGCATTCCTCGGCCATCTCAGCCGCTACCGCCGGGTCGGGCTCCTGCCCGAGCACGTCTTCCAACACTCCCGACGCGTCATCCAGCCCGGCCCCGCCGCCCCGCTTCAACCGACCGGCGTCGCGCAGGTGGTGCCCCGCCTTCCGCAGGGTGAACGCGGCCAGCAGCCGCCACAGGCTGTCGCGGTCGGTCAGGTCGGGGAACTTGCCCGCCTCGGCGTTGCGGCAGAAGCTGTCGAACGCGCTCAGGGCGATGTCTTCTTCGTCGGCGGCGCGGCGGGGCGCGTCACGCAGCCGCTTGCGGGCCAGGCCGACGAGTCGCCGGAAGTACCGCTCCCAGACGGCGCGGACGGCGACGGAATCGCCGGCCTGGAGTTGACCGAGCCAAACTGTCACGGCGTCGTCGGCGGGCATGGGGAGCGTGCCCCGGGGAAGGTGCGGTGCGTGGAGCATACCGGGGTCGCCGCCGGGGGTGGTGCGAATTCGCCGTCGGGGTGAGCCCGCCAGCCCAACCGAGTGAAATGCCCGACGGTGATCGAGAGGGGCCAAAATCGGTGCGCGAATTTTTCTTGGCCCCGCTTTCCGGCCGACGGGAGTTCCCCTTTCGCCCCCCCCACCGCCCGACGAACACCGGGCACCCCTCTTGTGGAGCACGAGCGATGCGAACCGAACAACCGAACAAGTCGAAGACGGGCGATGTGTGGGTGCGGTTCTGGGAGGCCCTGCGGCGGAGCCTCGGGTCGATGTCCGTCTGAGACGCGGCCGGCACCATGTCCAGGAGATCTCGCCATGAGTCCGGTGCACGACGTTGAACAGCGGGACGTGGAGGCGGTCGCGGACGTGCTGGCGAGATACCTGCTCGCCTCGCCGCGGTTCCGCTGTCCGGGCACGGACGGGGCGACGGTGGCGGAGGTGGTGATCGCCGAGTACCGGGTGGCGGCCGCCGCCGGGTGGGTGCCCCGGCCGGAGGATCTCGCCGCGCGGCATCCCGAGTTGGCCGAAGCGCTGGCCGGGTTCTTCCCGGTCGGGTGATCGGTCGAGCCCCTCTCGCCACCGCCTGTGAGTGCAACGCAACCGAAGGTGGGGAGCGTCGTCGGGAATGGTCAGTAATCGTAAACATCTGACGGCGGCAGGGCGTGTCGATTCGCTCGTGGGGGGCGTCGGGTCTCAGGCGGCGAGTCGGCTCCGGGTCTGGGCATCGGGGAGCAGGTCGGACAGGTCGGCCCCGGCGGAACGGACGGCGAGTTGGTCGAGCACGTCGCGGAGATACGACCACGGGTTGATTCGATGGCGCGTCGCAGTGGCGCACACGCTCAGCAGCACGGAAGCGGTCTTCAACCCGCCGTCGCCGCCGACGTGCAGCCAGTTGGCGCGGCCGATGGCGAGCGGACGGATGGCCCGTTCGGCCGCCCCATTGTCGATGGCGAACCGCGCGTCGTCGAGGTATCGGACGAGCGAACCCCACTGGTTTCGGGAATACCCGACGGCCTGCCCGAACAGGCTCTTCGGCGTCGCGGATCGGTGGTGCTCTTCGAGCCAGTCGGCGAGCGCGGCGAGGATCGGCCCGGCCCGCGTCCGCCGCACCCGCACCACGTCGGCGTCGGTGAACGTGCCGCCGGGCTTGGCACGTTCGTCCCGGATCTGGCGTTCGACGGCGTACAGGGTGCGGATGAAGGCCAGGGCCTCGACCGCCCG
>JANNQE010000190.1:0-4116 GCA_031441625.1 Planctomycetia bacterium | reverse complement strand
CCGCTCTCGCCGAGAGCGGATCTGATCCCCGCTCTCGGCGAGAGCGGGCCACCCTATGCCGCGAACCCGGCTCGCCCCCGGACTGTCCGTGCAGGATGATTCCCGTTCCCCCGGAGGCGCGCCGTGGCCGATTCCTCACCGCCGCCGGCCGTCATCCACTTTTACAGCACCACCGGCGAGTACGGCTGCTTCTCCAACTTCAGCCGCCACGCCGTGTTCCTGAAGGGCAAGCGGTGGCCGACGAGCGAGCACTACTTCCAGGCCCAGAAGTTCGCCGGCGAACCGGACGAGGAGGACGTGCGGAAGGCGAACAAGCCGATGCTGGCGGCAAGCATGGGGCGAGATCGCAAGCGCCCGCTCCGCCGCGACTGGGAGCGGGTGAAAGAGCGGGTGATGATGGAGGCGCTGCGGGCGAAGTTCACCCAGCACGAGGAGTTGAAGGCGGTGCTGCTCGGCACCGGCGAGGCCGTGCTGGTGGAGCACACCCCCAACGACAGCTACTGGGGCGGCGGGGGCGACGGCAGTGGCCGGAACCGCCTCGGGCAACTGCTCATGCAACTGCGGGCGGAGCTGGCCGCCGGGTGAGTGAGTTTTGTTAGCCCGGAGCGCGAGCGAGGGGCCGACCGCCTTTGGGGTTCTCAGAGGTGGCTCGCCCCTCGCTCGCGCTTCGGGCTAACAGGTCTGCACTATCCCGGCTGCTTGTCCGGGTGCAGGTACACGAAGCTCTTGCCCAGGCGTCCGCCGTAGTTGCCCGCGCTGATGCGGAGGAGGTCGGGCGTGTCGGCGCTCGCGGCGATGGCCGCCAGCGTGGCCGCCGCGAGGGTCTTCAGGTCCGGCCCGTTGATGATGATCTCCTGCACGCTCGCCACCCCGTCCGGCAATCGCGACTCCACGCCCGGCTTGCCCTTCAGTGTGGGGCAGTATTCGGCGTAGGTGCTGGCGATGGCGAACTTGTACTTGCTGCCCGCCTTGCTGCCGCTGCCCGCCACCCCGCCGGGGAACGGCAGTGACACCCCGCTGACACTCATCGCCCCCGCCGCCGCCCGCTCGGCCGCGTCGAGCGCCCCCTCCGGCGTGGCCCCGAAGAACCACAGGTTGCCGCCCATCAGCCCGTCCGCCCACCCGAACCGCCGCTCGATGACGAACTCACCGCTCAGGATGGGGACGACGCGCACCCGCCGCCCGTGGCGGTCGTCTTTGAACTGGTGGCCGTCGCCGAAGTACGCCACCTTGCGGCCGAGTGGGAACCAGTTCGGGTCGGTCGGCAGCACGTTGAACGCGGCGGTCGTCGGGCACGTCAGCACGTTCTGGCTGACCCGCACGAGCAGCGCTCGCTCCAGTTTCTGCTCCCGCTCCTTCCAGAACCGCGGCACGTGGAATTGCAGCACCGCGCCGGGCCGGCCGTCGGGCGTGTCGGCGGTGTATCGGCTGAGGGCGGCCTCGCAGTCGCACAGGATGGAGCTGCTGGCGTTGCCGGTGGCGGCGTGAATGGCGTGGTCGAGCCACTTGCGGGTGGCGGCCGTCACCAGCACTTCGGCGTAGATGCTGCGGAACGCTTCGGCGTAGGTGTCGTCGATGACAGCGGGCATGTGTCGGCTCCGGGGACGTGGTGATTCTAGTCGGCCGGAAACGACGCCGCCCCCGGCGGTGAGGCCGGGGGCGGCGGGTGTGACGGCAGGCCCGTCTCGGCTCGGCTACCCTTTGGGGGCCAGCTTGGCGAGGACCTCCTTCGCCTTGGCGGCGGTGGCCGCCCCCTTCGTCTTCTGCAACTCGGCGAGCCCCTTCTCCAGGGTGTCCGCGCGGGCCGCGTCTTCCTTGCGGAGGTCGGTCACCATGTACTCGTAGGAGGCCACCTCGCTGCCGAGCGCCTGCCCCTTGGCGTAGCTCTCCAGCAGGTTGGTCGCCCGCTTCAGGGCGGTGTCTTCCTTGATGGTGATGTCTTCCGGCTTCACCTTCCCGTCCGGGCCGCACCCGGCCAGCAGGGCGGCGGAGGTCAGGGCGACCGCCAGCACACGAGTCGTCTTCACGCCGGCCTCTGGGTTAGAAGTTGGGGAGCGGCTGGCCGTCGTTGCGGTTGCCGAGCAGTTGGAAGGTGCGGACGTCGATGCTGTTCGGGATGAACCGCACGCTGCCGTCGCCGAGCAGGGCGTTCACGCCGCCGGTGTGCATGCTGCGGGGGGGCAGGATGCCCACGCCCCAGTCGTGCGACCCGCCCGGGCAGCAGTCGCCGGCCAGGCTGGGGAACGCCCAGTTGGGCGGGGCGGCGGTGTTCAGGCTGGTGTCGGCGGCCGCGTACCACCCCCAGTTGGTGCCGTTGTTCGACTTGTACCCGATGGGCGAGTTGCGGCCGAGGGTGCCGATGGTGGTCAGTTCGGCGGCCGTCGGGAAGTCCCAGTTGGCGATGCTGTTGAACGGCCCGTTGCCAACGTGGAAGGTGTCGTTCGGGTACTTCCCGGGTCCGCTCGTCCGCCCCGATCCGGGCAGCAGCTCGGACGCCAGCAGGGTGTTGCTCAGGCCGTCGGTCACGTCGGCCATCTTGCGGTCGGTCTGGTACGAGATCATGCCGTTGAACCGCCCGCCGGCCCACACCGTCTCGATGCGGCTGCCGGTGCTCCACCCGTAGTTGCACCCCGGCCCGTCCCACCCCTGCGGGTGGGTGCCCCGCTGCGGGCTGTCCGGCGACGACGGGCACAGGAACACCTTCAGCTTGTTGTTCATCAGCGCCCAACCGCCGGTCCCGGCCCCCCAGAAGTTGTTCGCCCGCCCGGCCGCGTCCATCTGCTGGCCCAGGTTGCCCTGTTCCAGGTACGGCAGCAGGCCGACGTTCAGGCTGTACGTCTCCCACACGTTCCCGCCCACCTGCTTGTAGTAGTTCCGCGGGAACACGTTGTACGCGTCGTGGTACGTGTGCATGGCCAGCCCCTGCTGCTTCAAGTTGTTGGTACAACTCATGCGGGCGGCGGCCTCCCGCACCTTCTGCACGGCCGGCAACAGCAGGCCGATGAGGATGGCGATGATGGCGATCACCACCAGCAGCTCGATCAGCGTGAACGCACGCCGCGAGCGGTTCCGAAGAGTCATGGGAGAGACTCCAGACGAGTGGAGAACCCGGCGAAAGAAGCCGGGGGGCGGGTGACGGGGCGTGCGCGTGGATGAAAGAGCGCACAACCTACGTCTAGACTATAGACCATACACCCCGCGCACGAGTTCCGGCAAGTGAGGAATCGGTTTCGGGGGCGTCTGTGAATCGCGGCGGGCCGGTCACGCCCTACCCCATGCGGTCGAGTTCCCGCAGGCGACGGTCGGCGTCGAACGTGGGCGGGGGCAGCCTCTCGGCCATCGCCACCGCATCCGATGCGCTCAGCCCGACCTTCGCCGTGCCCTGCCCGCGGGACACCGGCAGCCCCTTCTTGGTGGCGATGATCTCGCGGCGGGTGCGGCCCTTCGGCGCGTCCGGCCAGCGGCCGTGGACTTCGGCGAAGTCGAAGAACACCGGCACCACTTGGCGGATGTACTTCCAGTAGCCGGGGTTGTCGGTCTGGATGACGAACCGCCCGCCGGGGGCGAGCGCGCGGTGGACGAGCGACAAGAAGTGCGGGGTGATGAGCCGGCGGTGGACGTGGGCCGGGTCGTAGTACGGTTGCGGGTGGTAGCAGTGGACTTCGGCCACACTGCCCGGCTCGGCGTACTGGCCGAGCAACTCGACCGCACCGAGGACGGCGAACTTCAGGTTCGGCAGGCCCCGCTGGTTGCCCCGCTTGCGGGCGTACCGGATGACGAGCGGCAGCGAGTCGACGCCCAGGTGGTCGTGGTCCGGCCGCTCGACGGCGCTGCCGATCAGGTAACGCCCGTTCCCGCACCCCAGGTCGAGCACCACGGGGGCGGTGCGGCCGAACAGCTCGGGCCAGTTCAGCCGCCCGCTCGCGGGCATCGCCTTCAGGGCGGTTTGCGAATACTTGTCCGGCTCGACGACGGTGCCGGGGAACGGGATGCCGAACTCGCGGTCGGTGGCGGAGGACATGGGTGGTGGCGATCCGGTCTTTGGGTAGACCCAGGGTTGACACCCTGGGCTATTGGCTGCCGCCCCTTCGGGGCTGTGTCGGAATCAAGCCCCGA
>JANNQE010000189.1:0-3737 GCA_031441625.1 Planctomycetia bacterium | reverse complement strand
TTTGCGTCTAAGCTTGAATGGCACAAAATTCTATCGAGCATCGGATTCAGCGTTAGCATGGCACCATGATTGTCTTAAACCTCTCGTGTGATCAAGGCCACCAGTTTGAAGGTTGGTTTGCTTCGCGCACTGCTTTTGGCGATCAGGTGGCGCAGGGAATGGTGAACTGCACGCATTGCCAATCTGCGGCGGTTACCGCCTTGCCCAGCGGGCCACATGTGCGGCGGGTGCGCCACGGTGTTCAAAACCCCCCCCCGTCGTGTGGGCGCGGGGGGTTACTTTTTTTTAATCCCGGGGGGCCGCACGCCGACCGGCCTCGAACCCGTGGCGTGGGCGAAGCGGGCCGAAGAACTAGGGGCCGGCGAGATCGTGCTGACCAGCATGGATGCGGACGGCACGAACGCAGGTTACGATTTGCCCATCACGCGGGCGGTGGCGGTGGCCGTGGGTATCCCGGTGGTGGCCTGCGGCGGGGCCGGCACCCCGCAGCACATGGCCGACGCCATCGCCGCCGGGGCCGACGCGGTCCTCGCTGCCGGCATGTTCCACTTCGGCAAGTACACCATCCCGCAGGCGAAGCGCGAACTGGCCGCCCTCGGCGTGCGGGTGCGGATCGTCGAACCGGGAACGCAGTGACCGGGTGTGGGGTTCGCCACCCGGTCACTGCGTTCCCGGTTCCAGTGCCGTACAATGCCTCCGCACGTCTACGCTGCATCCACACTCACCCCGAGGGGTTCCCCGTGTCCGACCAGCCCACCCAGCCGGCCAAAGTCGTCAAGCCGCTCCCGCCCGACATGGCAAAGCCGGGCCGAGTGGTCACCCCCGTGGCCGCCGCCCCCGCCCCGGTGAAGCCGGTGGCCGTCGTCGCCGCCCCGGTGAAGCCGGTGGCCGTCGCCCCCGCCCCGGTTCAGGCCGTCAGCCCGCCGCCGCCGGCCATCCTGTCCGGCGGCGGGGCGTCGTTCATCAGCCCGTACCCGATCAACGGCCCGGACGGCCTGTCCCTGGCCGACCCGGTGCCGGGCGAGCCGCCGGTCAACCAACTGTTCCGCACGGTCCTCAAGCACAAGGGGTCCGACCTGCACCTGAAGGCCGGCATGTCGGGGGCCATGCGGCTGCGGGGCGTCATCCAGAAGATGCAGACGAAGCCGATCACCCAGGACGACATGGAGAAGCTGCTCTACCCGATCATGAACGAGAAGCAGCGGAAGGTGCTGGACGAGACGGGCGGGTCCGACTTCGCGCACGTGGTCGGGAACGACGAGTGCCGGTACCGGGTGAACGTCCTGAAGCAGCGGGGCAAGCTGGCCCTGGTCGCCCGCCTGGTGAACACCACCATCCCGAACTTCGAGAATCTGGGGCTGCCGCCGACCATCGAGAAGCTGTGCCACTTCGAGCAGGGGCTGGTCATCCTCGCCGGCGTCACCGGGTCGGGCAAGAGCACCACCATCGCGTCCATGCTGGAGTACATGAACCAGCGGGAGGCGCTGCACATCCTGACCATCGAGGACCCGATCGAGTTCGTGTTCCAAGACAAGATGAGCATCATCAAGACAAGATGAGCATCATCAACCAGCGGGAGGTGTTCCTGGACGTGTGCGACTGGCACACGGCACTGAAGCACGCCGTGCGGGAAGACCCGGACATCATCCTGGTGGGCGAGATGCGGGACCAGGAGACGTTCGAGGCGGGTGTTCACGCGGCCGAGACCGGGCACGTGGTGTTCGGCACCATCCACGCCAGCACCGCGGCCAGCACCATCAGCCGGATTCTGGACCTGTTCCCGCCCGTGCAGCACCACGCCATCCGCCAGACGCTCGGGTTCAACCTGAAGGCGGTGGTGGCGCAGAAACTGGTGCCGAGCATCAAGCCGGGGGTCAGCCGGGTGCCGACGAACGAGATCATGCTGGTCAACCCGACTGTCAAAGACCTGATCCTGAAGAGCAAGGACGACTCCCTCCTGCCGTGCATCAAGGCGAGCTACCAGGAGGGGATGGTGGACTTCAACGAGAACCTGCGGCAGCTCGTCGAGCGGGGCGACGTGGACAAGCCGACGGCCCTGGAGTTCTCGCCCAACCCCGAGCAACTGAAGATGGTGTTCAAGGGCATCAAGTTCGCCGCCCAGGGGATTCTGTGAGCGAGACCGATTCGCCGCCGGGCGAATCGACCGACCGGCATCCGACGGGCCGCTGGTGGCTCGTGGTGCCGGTCGTCGGCTTGTATGCGGCCGACGTGGCGTTCACCCTCTCCGGTCAGCCGCCGACGTACTGGGCCGGCGACCACGCCGCGGTGAACGAGATCAACCCCATCGGCCATGCGCTCCTGTCACGCGGCCCGTGGGCGTTCGTCGGGGTGGCCGCGGTGTGGGGGGGCGTGGCCTCGGTGGTGGTGCTGCTCTGGCGGCACCGGGTGGCCATCTGGGGCGCGAAAGTGTTGGCGGTCGGCCACGCCATCGGCGGGGCGTGCTGGCTGGCCCGACACGGCGGGTGGTGGCTCGCGGCCGGGTGCGGGTATCTGGCTCTGGCGGCCGTGTTCGCCGGCTGGTGCTGGCGGCGAGCGGAGCGGACACCATGATCTAATCGATGGGTGGCGTGGCAACCGGATTGGAACACCGAAACGGCAGTCGCACTCGCCCGCGGAATCGAGATCGACCGGGCGTTCGACCGAATGCCCATTCTGGCCCACGCACTCGAAGAAGCCGGGTGCGACTCGCAACAGGTGTTGCAGCACTGCCGGAACGAGTCGCTTCACGTGGTCGGCTGCTGGGTGCTCGACGGCGTGCTGGGCCGGGGGCGTTCAGCCGGTGGCACGGGCGAGTCGGCCGTCACCGAGGCGGGACTGGAAGGCGAACCGGAACACGGGAATTGACGGCCGGGGGAGATCATCAACGCAACCAACTCGGCACCACCTGAAGGTGTAGCACGGGATTCGGCGCCCGGTCGCAAGCTCCCGGCGACGACAAGGCGCCTTGTCGTCGCCGGGAGCCTGCGACCGGGCGACCGCCCTCACACCCGGTCGCCCGTGTACGGAATCACGAACGACCACGGTTGCCGCGGCTTGCCTTCCTTGAGCGGGTTGTCTTCGACGTACTGGATCGCGCGTCGCACGCTCGCCGGGTCGTATTTGAACACCGGCCACTGCTTCTCCTGCCAGCATTTCGGCACCTGCCCGTCGGCGTCCATCTCGTTCAGGAATGGGTGCAACTTCGCCTCCACAAGTGCGGTCGTCGCTCGCCCCTTCAACCGTTGCGACAGTACGTCACCGTGGATGCCACTCGGCCCGACCACCAGATGCACGTGGTCCGGCAGCACCGCACACGCCCACACCGGGATGTCGAGTTCATTCAACGACTCGCCGAACGCCACCGCCACGCACCGCGCCTGATAGCCGTCGAACACCACCGCCGGCCGCATCAGCGACTGCTTCGCCGCCCGGCGGAGTGTACGGTCGTGCCCCTGTCGCGCCCGCGACCGGGTGCGGTCTTCCACGAACGTGGCCTCGCCGAACGGTTTCAGGTGATCGGCGAAGACTTCTCGTGAGCCGCTGCCCCGCGGGTCGTTCGGCAGCCAGAAGCCGTAGGTGCCCCAGCACAGGTGAACGCCGTGGACGGTGCGGCGCACGGCGGTTCTCCGGAGGGTGATGCGATGGTAAGTAGCAGAGGTGATTGCTGCAAGGGTTTGGTGCGGTTGGTCCGGTCGCAAGCTCCCGGCGACGACAAGGCGTTTGTCGTCGCCGGGAGC
>JANNQE010000188.1:0-6373 GCA_031441625.1 Planctomycetia bacterium | reverse complement strand
CCGCAGTGGCGACGGGCCCCTCGCTCGCGCGTCGGGCTAACAGCGGTGGGTTCGGTCCAGGTTTCGGAGCCACCGCGTCGGAACACCACCCATCGGGTTCACACCAGCCCCGGCAGGCCGTCAATGCTCGCGCGGTTCTTCTTCGCCTTGTACTCCTCCACGCCGTCCGGCCCCTTCGTGTCGGCCCAGTCGGTGAGCTGCGGGCGGTGGCCGGTGAACTCGTACAGCGGCACGCCGTACCCGCACGAGTCGGAAATGCGATCCGCGTCCAGCACGATCACCGCCCGCACGCCGGGCAACTGCGGGAACCCCGCCGACACGTCCGCCCACTCCGCGTCGGCCGGCATGACCACCCGCCCGCGGCCCTGGAGTCGCACGATCCGCGGGCGGCCGGCGAACGCGCAGAACAGGACCGTCAGCCGGCCGTTCTCCCGCAGGTGGGCGATGGTCTCCACCCCGCTGCCGGTCAGGTCGAGGTAGGCGACGGTGGTCGGGCCGAGGACGCGGAAGGTGTCGAGGCCCTTCGGCGACAGGTTGACGTGCCCGTCGGCCGACAGCGGGGCGGTGGCGACGAAGAACATCTGCTGGGCAGCGATGAACGCCCGCAGGTCGTCGTTCAATTCGGTAAACAGTTTGCCCACGCTCAGCCCCCTTGCTCGAACTCGCGGATGTGCAGGCGGGTCTGGTGGCCGTCGAACGTGCCGCCCTCGGCCGTCTTCCCCTGGAAGTAGTCCTTCTGCCAGCCCTGCTTGACCGCGTCCGGGTCGTTCGTCTTCAGCCCCTGCAAGAAGCCACTCCGACTGGCCTCCCACGCCTTGTACTTCTCGTGCAGTTCCGGGTTCGACTTGAGCAGTTCGATCCGCGGGGCGAACCCCTCGGCGAACCCGCGGGGGATGGGCACCAACATGCAGATGGGTTCGCCGGCGTCGAACCGGATCCACTCGTTCGGCCGCGTCAGCTTCCAGTTCATCGTGAACGTGCTGCTCGCCCAGTCCGTTTCGATGACGCCTTCGAGCGCCTGGACGCCGTCCTTCGGCCAGTTGCTCGGCCCCTTCGCCCACAGGTTGACGCCCGGCGGGGTGCGGAACAGGAAGGGCAGGCTGAAGGTGATGGTGCCGGCCCCGAAGTGGCTGAGGACGCACGGGTCGGGCGGGCCGTCGAACCGCACCTCCACGTCGGCCGGTGCCGGCCCGCCGTACCAGTAGGCGCGGAACGGGGTGGGGCAGGCGACCACCCAGCCGTTCTGGTTGGCGATGTTCAACGGCAGGCAGCGGTACGGGAACCGCTGGCTGGCGGCGTCCATCCACTCCCGCTCGATGGGGGCGGGTGACAGGGTCATCCGCGACGCCTGCTCGTGGATCTGGTAGGCGATGAGCGGCTGCAACTCGGGCATGGCGGGCGGTGGTCCTGGCGGGGCCGGGGCGTACCGTCATCGTATGGCGGGCGGGGGGAAAACGACAGCGGCCGGGGGTGGTGCCCCCGGCCGCGTGCTTGGCGAGCGGCGGCCGTCAGGCCGCTGTTGGGTGAACAGCCCGCTCACGCGGGCCGCTCGCCACGAGGCGTTACTTCTCGTTCTCGCCGCTGGCGATCTTGTCGATCATCTCTTGCAGCTTGGCCTGGCGGGCGGACAGTTGCCGCAGCTCCTTCTGCACGTTCTCGTCCTTCGACTGCTCGGCCTTCTCCTTGTCGCCGTACATCTTGGTCCGCATGTTCACCTGGCTTTGCAGGCTGCGGATCAGCTTCAGTTCGGCGATCAGGTCGATCAGCTTCTGGTTCGGCGGCTTCGGCGGCTGGCCCGGCTGGCCGGGCATCGGCGGCGGCTTCTGCATGTCCTGCTGCTGCTTCTTGAGGGCGTCCACCATCTCCTTCAGCATGGCGATGACGTTCTCCTCGATGGACTGCGTGTCCTTGTCCACCACCGACGAGTTCAGCCGCCGCTGGATGGCGATCATGTCCTGGCGGACTTCTTCGAGCACCTTGGCGAAGGCGACGGCCGAGCCTTCGCTCTCGAGCAGCTTCATGCACCGCTCGGCCTCGGCCACGATCTCCCCTTCCTTGTCCGACTGGACGCCCGACTTCTGGCGGGCGGGGGTGTCCATCTCGCCGCCGTTCTTGATGCGGGCGGCGTCGATCGTCTTGGTGTTCTCGTACACGTCGATCTGCATGACCAGCATCTTGTTGCACCGGGCCTCGACGTTCGCCAGCAGCTTCTTGATCTCCTCCTCGCGGAGTTGCTTCAGCCGCTCCTCCAGCTTCTTCATGGCGGATTCGAGCTTGTCGATGGCCTGGTCTTGCTTCTTGCCGGCCTCGGCCCGTTTGTCCTCCTCGATCTTCTTGGAGGCGTCGCCCTGGTGCGGGACGGCTTCCTGAATCTCCTTCCGGCCGGGGGTGTCGTTCTTCTGGTCGCCGCCCGGAGGGGGTTGGCCGCCGCCCGGAGGGGGTTGACCGCCGCCCGGTTTGCCGCCGCCCGGTTGACCACCCTGCGGCGGCATGCCGCCTTCCTTCCCGCTGCCCTTGCCTTCGCCGCCCTGGCCCTTGCCTTCGGACGGTTTGCCGCCGCCCTTGCCTTCGCCCTGGCCTTTCCCTTCGCTCGGCTTGCCGGCACCGTCGCTCGGCTTGGCACCTTCGCTCGGCTTGCCCTGGCCTTTGCCTTCGCCCTGGCCCTTGCCGTCGCCCGGCTTGGCACTGTCGCCCGGCTTGCCCTGGCCTTCGCCCGGCTTGCCGGCCCCTTCTTTGCCGCCTTCCTTCCCTTCGCCCGGCTTGCCGGCCCCTTCCTTGCCGTCGCCCTTGCCGTCGCTCGGCTTGGCCTGGCCGTCGCCCTCTTTGCCTTCCTTGCCGGTGCCTTCCTTGCCCTCTTTCCCTTCACCCTTGCCTTCGCCGGCCCCTTCCTTGCCTTCCTTCCCTTCACCCTTGCCCTGGCCGGCTCCCTCTTTGCCTTCCTTGCCGTCCTTCCCTTCGCCCTTGCCTTCGGCGGCCCCGTCCTTGCCGTCCTTGCCTTCGCCCTTCGCCTCTTTGCCCTCACCCTTCGCCTCGGCGGTGTCGCCCTTGCCGTCGCCGGCCTTCTCGCCGCCCTTCGGCTCGGCCTTGCCTTCGGCGCGGTCGTCCTTCTTCGCGCCGCCGGCCCCGTCCTTCCCGTCTTTGGCACCCATGCGGCCGGCCAGGTCCTTGGCCGCGTCCTTCAGCCGGTCCTGTTCGTTCTTCAGCTTGTCCTTCTCGCCCTTGCCGGACTCGGTGCGGGCCTGGTTCGACTTTTGGGTCTCGATCAGACCCTTCAACTCCTTCATGATGGCTTCGATCTTATCCCGCTCGGCCTTCAGGCGGGCGGCGTCGCCCTCCACTTCCAGCAGGGCCATGATGGCCTGGAGGGTGGCGACCAGTTGCTTGTCGGACTCCTCCAGCTTGCTGAACTCGGGGGCGGTGGTGCTCTTGGCGATGCCGGCCACCAGTTGGGCGAACTGCCCGTCCACGCCCTTCTTCTCCACCTCGTCGAGGGCCTGGCGGATCACCTTCGCCTGGTCCTTCAGCTCGGGCCGGTCGCTCTTCTCCAGGCGGGTGGCCAGGCGGAACAGCGCCTCTTTGAACTGCGTGAAGTTCTTCTGGATCTCGGCCTGCTTGGCCACCAGTTCGGGGGTGGTGGCGGTCGGCTCGGTCGTCGTCGGGGTGGCCGGGGGAGTCGGCTTGGCCGGCTTGTCCGGCGGCTGGGCGGTCAGGGCCGACGTGAGCACGAACAGCCCGGCGGTGATCCCCGCCAGGGTTCGCATCACGCGGGGCAGACGGACGGTCATCGGAAGTCCTCCGGGGTTGCGGTCGAATCGTGTGGCCGGCGAGTACGGGCGCCCGTGCAGTGGTGACGATACTCTAGGGCTATTCCAACGCATCGGGGCGGTCGCCGCAACCCCTTGTGACGGTGGCGTTACCCGCGTGTTACCTGTTGTAACCGGGGGCGGGCGGCGTGTCACGGGCGGCGGGCGGGAAGGGCTGAAAACCGGGCCGCCGCGGGCGGGAATTGTAACACGGGCGAGTCACGAGATTTTTCGACGCGGCTTGGGGAACCGGCGGCGTGAGCCGCCTGGGTCGCTGAACACCGAGGCGGCTCTCGCCGCCGGTTCACCCGGCACGGGTCACTTCACCCGCGTGAACACGTAGTAGTGGATGCCCTTCTCCGGTTTGCACTCGGTCAGTTCCTTCCGCCCGTCGTGCGCGTAGCAGGCCCGCAGGGTGTCGCCGTCGTCGCTCAGTTCGAACGCGGCCATCATGGTGCCCCACTTCCGCAGGTGCGGCCGCTCGGGGTCGTAGATGCTGAAGCTGGGCGGCCCCTTCACGGCCGGTGCCGCCTTCATGCCCACGTGGACGTACTCGCCCTCGAACACCCAGTCGCGGGCCATGCCGGGGTTGGGGGCGGGGGGCACCCCGTCCGAGCTGAACTCGGCCAGCACCCACACGCCGTCCGGCTTCGGCGGCGGGCCTTTCTTCAGGCTCTTGGGCACGGGCGCGGTGAGCGCGGGCAGCGCGATTAGCAGCAGCACGAACAGCGGTCGCATGGGGCACCTCCGGATGTTACTTCGGCGTCACCCGCTTGAACTCGTAGTAGTACACGCCGGCGGCCGGCTTGCACTCGGTGATCGTCGCATTCAGGTCGAGGGAGTAGCACCACCGCAGCGTGTCCCCGTCCAACTCCACGACGGACGAATACTTCACCCCGCCGGTGTCGTAGGTGCGGAGGTGGGGCTGCTGCTCGTCGCGGACGTGGAGGGTCTGCGTCAACTCCTCGCGGAGCACCTCCTCGACCGACGGCTTGCCGAACGAAATCCGGTCGCCATCGATCCGCCGGAACGTCGGCTTCGGGATGGTGTACTTCATCGTCCCGTCGCTCCCGTTGAACTCCACCCACTCCCACACGCCGTCGGCGGTGGCGGCCTTCTTGAGCGCCTTCGGCACCGGCGCGGCGAACACGGGCAGCGCGAGCAACAGCAGCACGAACAGCGGTCGCATGGTGGCTACTCCTTCACCCGCTCGAACACGTAGTAAGCGATTCCCTTGTCCGGCTTGCACTCGGTCAACTCCTTCCGCCCGTCGTACGCGTAGCAGAACCGGAGGATGTCCCCTTCCACTTCCAGGACGGATAGGAACTGTGACTCGGCCCCGAACCGTCGAAGGTGGGGACGGGTCGGGTCGGGAATCGTCAACTCGCACACCTGCGGCGGCTGCCGATCGGGGTCCGTGTGCGGCCGCCCGAGCGTCACCGTCTCCCCCCGCACCAGCCAGTATCGGCCCATGTTCTCCACCGACCCCTTTTTGCCGTCGGAGTTGACCGCCACGAGATGCCACGCCCCGTCCGGTGAGGAGGGCTTCTTCAGTGCCTTCGGCACCGGGGCGGCGAGCGCGGGCAGTGCGAACAGAAGCAGCACGATCAGCGGTCGCATGGGGTCACTCCTTCATCCGCTCGTAGACGTAGTAGGTCACGCCTTTGCCCGGCTTGCACTCGGTCAACTCCTTCCGCCCGTCGGTGGCGAAGCAGCCCCGCAGGGTGTCGCCGTCGGCCTCGAACACGGCCGGCCGGTTCTGCCACCGTCGCAGGTTCGGGTTGTCCGGGTCGATGCGGGTGAAATCCTCCCCGTCGCCCGCCTTCGGCTTCCCCTGCATCGAGGAGGCGTACCGCTCGCCCGTGATGAGTGTGTGCCGGCAGTAGCTGTTGCCCATCTTCACGGGCACGCCGTCCTCGATGGACTCGGTCAGGTACCAGTACCCGTCGAGGGACTGCGGCGGCTGGTTCTTCAGCGCCTTCGGCACCGGGGCGGCGAGCGCCGGCAGCGCGAACAGCAACAGCGCGACGAGCGGACGCATGGGGAACCTCCGAGGGTACCTCAGTGTAGGGCGGGCCGCCGTCGAGCGGAGCGAGACAAGCCCCGCCGCCAACCACCGATGGCGGGGCTCGCGGTCCGTTCCGGACCCGCTCGGCCCGCCCTACTCCTTCCGCGTCGGGATCTTACCCATCGCCACGCCCACCCAGCGGGCGGCCGACCACAGCACCACCGCCCCCACACAGGCTACCACGAACACCATCATGGCGATGCTCAAAACGCCCGTGACGACCTTCGTGTTACCCGCCGATACTTTCCCGGCTCCCTCCACCAGTTGCCCGTTCTCCGCCAGTTTCTGGCCTTCGACCACCAACTTCTGCCCGTCGGCGATCAGCGCCGGGAACTGCTCGGTCACGAGGAGGCCGGCGGCGGTCAGCGTCGTCGAACAGACCCACAGCATGGGCACGATGGTGACGAAACTCCACTTCCCTCGGCCGGTGTTCACCAGCCAGGTGGTGACGATGGCGAGCGCGAGGATGGCGAGCGACTGGTTCGCCACCCCGAACATCGGC
>JANNQE010000187.1:0-4037 GCA_031441625.1 Planctomycetia bacterium | reverse complement strand
CCGGCCGGCTCACGCCGGCCGTTCGCCACCTATGATCCCCCACCGCATCAAGCTGTCCGGCTTCCTGTCCTACAAGGGCGAGCAGGAGATCCGCTTCGACGGTGCCCCGGTGTGGATGCTCGCCGGCACCAACGGCTCGGGCAAGTCGAGCATCTTCGACGCCGTCACGTACTCGCTGTTCGGGCACCACCGCGGGGGCAGTCAGAACGCCGGCGAACTGATCAACAAGGAATCGACCGGGCTGGTGGTCGAGTTCGACTTTTACCTGGACGGCAAACTCTTCCGCATCAAGCGCACACTCCGGAAGAGCCAGAAGGGGGCGCAGTCGTCAACGCAGCAGGTGTTCT
This sequence comes from Planctomycetia bacterium, assembly GCA_031441625.1. Lineage (GTDB taxonomy): Bacteria > Planctomycetota > Planctomycetia > Gemmatales > Gemmataceae > JALHQU01. The sequence goes on along the minus strand of JANNQE010000187.1, from coordinate 3,690 downwards.
ACCACGACGGGGTCGATTTCGCGGCGGTGCCGGACACATCCAAGAAGGTGGAGCTCGACCAGTGGGTGAGCGACAAGATCGGCCTGAGCTACGACATCTTCACCTCCAGCGTGCTGCTCCTCCAGGGGAAGGCCGAGAAACTGCTCGACAGCAAACCGAGCGGGCGGTTCGAGGTGCTCGCCGGCATCGTGGACCTGCAACGCTTCCAGCGGCTGCACGAGAAGGCGAACACCAAGAAGAACGAGTTGAAGTCGAAGCTGGACACCATCTCGGCGCAGGCGGAAGGCGTGCCCGACGTGAGTGACGAGCAGTTCGCCGCCGCCATCATCGCCATCGACACCGCCGAACAATCTCGCGATGCCGCCCGCACGCGGGCGGACGAATCGCAAGAGCGGGTCGTTCAAGCCGGCCGGTGGGCCGACGCCGAAGGGCGGGCCGGCGGTGCGCGCGACAAGCTGAAATCGGCCGAGGGCTTGCTGACCGACGCCGTGCGGATCGAGAAGGACAACGCCCGACTCACCGAGTTGAAGGCGGTGTTGCCGACCGTTCACACGGTGGTGAACGTGCGGAGCGAGCTGAAGAACTCCGACGACCGCCGCAAACTGCTGGACAAGCGGCGGGCGGAAGAGACCGACCGGAAGGCGACCGCCGAGAAGAGGAAGGATCAACTGGCGCGGCAGCGTGAGGTGGACAAGAAAGGTTTGGCGTCGGACGAGTCGACGCTCACCGAAATCGTGCAACGGCTCCGCGAACTCGAAGGGCAGTTGACGACGGTGCGGATGCTGGAAGAGGAGCAGGCGAAGTTGGACCGCTTCAAGGACGAAGCCAAGAAACTACCCGCCGACCCGGAAGCGGAGTTGAACACCAAACGCGACGAGGAGGCGAAAGTCCTCGACCTGAGTCGCGTGTTGCCCATCCTCGAACGGGTGAACACCGAGCGCCACGAACTGGCGCAGGCCGTCCGCGCGGAAGCGGACACGAAGAAGAAGCGGGACGACACGCTCCAAGCGGGCAAGGACGCGAAGACCGCTGCGGACGCGCTCAAGGGCGAACTTGACAAGTGCCGGGGCAACCGCTCGCAAGCCGAGTCGGTCGCGGCGGTAGCGAAAGCGGAGGTGGACCGGGCGACCGCGGCCGTCGCCGAGTTCGCCACCCTGAACGGGGCGAAGAGTTGTCGGGCGTGCGGGCAACCGCTGACGACAGCGCACTTCAAAGAAGAGAAGGCGAAGCGGGAGGAGGAACTGAGGCAGGCGGACGCGAAGCAGAAGAGGGCGACCGCCGCGGCGAAGGACGCCGCCGACCGCGAGCGGCACTTGGCCACGGAGGAGGCCGAGCAGTCGAAGAAGTTGATCGACCTCCGCGAACTGTACAAGGACCACGAGTCGGCGTTCAAGCAGGCCGCCGCCGACATCAAACGGCTGACGGACTCGCTGCACCTGCGGTACGCCGAACTGCCGCCGGACCTTCAGCAGAAGATCGCCGCCGCCCGGCCGACCGACTGGACCGCCACCAAGTTCCCCGAACGGGACGAGTTGGCCAAGCTCCGCCGCGAGGTGGAGACGCTGGACGGCGTGCGGCGGTCGGTCAAGACGGCCGAGGCGGACGTGAAGAAGTGGAACGACCTGCGGTCGCGGGCGGACGCCGCCGAGCAGAACTTGAAGCGGCTCCGCGGGCTGCTGACCGAGCCGGAGGAAAAGGTGCGGGCCGAACACCCGCGGCTACAGACGCAGGAGAAAACGCTCACCAACTCGGTGAAGGACGCCCGGCTGGCTCTCGAGAAACTGGACCGCGACATCGACATCGCCGGCCGCGAGGCTCACCAGGCCGTCACCGCCCTGACCGACATCTCGGGCAAGCTCCAGAGCGAAGAGAAGCAGCAGAAGATCCACACCGACAACTTGCAGCGGTCGCTCGACCAGTTGCCCGCCGCGTGGCGGAAGCAGACGGAAGACGCCGGGCTGAAAGAACACGGCCAGTGGAAGGGCGAACTGGACGAGCTGACGACGAAGGGCACGGAGGCGAAGTTTCGACAGCTTGAGCAGGCGCGTATTGGGCTGGGTGCGATGCGGGACGAGATCGCGCGGTTGGAGGCGGAAGCCGTGGCGTTCCCGAAGGACGTGCGGAAGCCGGCCGACGAGGTGAAAGCCCAGGTGCTGCTCGCCAAGCAAGAGTTCGACACCCGCGACGCGGAACATCGTGACGCCGAGAAGCACCGGGACAAGCTGGACGGCTTCCGCAAGCAGCGGGCGAAACTCGGCGAGCAGTACAAGCGGATCGACCGCGAGCACACCCGCCACAAAGTGCTGTCCGAACTCCTCGGCCGCGACCGCCTGCAACGCCACCTCGTCCGACAGGCCGAGCGGCAGATCGTCGACTACGGCAACGCCGTCCTCGACCGGCTGAGCGGCGGGCAACTGTTCTTGAGGCTGGTGGGCACCGACGACGGCGACGGCAACAAGGCGCTCGACCTGGAGTGCTTCAACCGGCACACCGGCGGGGCACCGATCAACGTGGCGTTCCTGAGCGGCAGCCAGAAGTTCCGCGTGGCGGTGTCGCTCGCCCTGGCCATCGGTCAGTACGCCAGCAAGCAGCACCGGCCGATCGAGAGCGTCATCATCGACGAAGGGTTCGGCTGCCTCGACCGCCAGGGCCGGCAGGTCATGATTCAGGAACTGCAAAACCTCCGAGGGCACCTGCACTGCATTCTGCTGGTCAGCCATCAGGAGGAGTTCGCCGACGCCTTCGCCGACGGCTACCGCTTCGAGCTGCAAGACGGGGCCACGAAGGTGAGCCGCTTCCAGCGGTGAGGGATACACTTCCCCCGTCCCTCTTCAACGGAGGTTGCCATGCGCCGCCTGCTGTGTCTCGCCGTTCTGCTGTCCGCGTCCACCACCGCCCTCGCCGCCGAACCCGCCAAAGACACCATGCTGTACGAACTCCGCATCTACACCGCCGACAAGGGCAAGCTCGACGCCCTCAACGCCCGGTTCAAGGATCACACGCTGAAGCTGTTCGAGAAGCACGGCATGACCAACATCGGCTACTGGGTGCCGGTCAAGAACGACGAGAACAAGCTGTACTACGTCATCGCCCACAAGGACAAGGCCGCCCGCGACGCCTCGTTCAAGGCGTTCGGGGCCGACCCCGACTGGCAGAAGGCGTACAAGGAGTCGGAGAAGGACGGCCCGCTGACCACCAAGGGCGGCATCGAAGCCATCTTTCTGAGTGCCACCGACTACTCGCCGCCGGTGAAGGCCGCGAAGGGCAAGGACGACCGCGTGTTCGAGATGCGGACCTACACCGCCACGAAGGGCAACCTGGACGGGCTGAACAGCCGCTTCCGTGACCACACGCTCAAGCTGTTCGAGAAGTACGGCATGACCAACGTCGCCTACTTCACCTACCCGAAGGGGCTGAACAAGACCGGCGAAGACACCACGCTGCTGTACTTCCTGGCCCACAAGAGCGAGGACGACGCCAAGAAGTCGTTCGACTCGTTCCGCATGGACAAGGACTGGATCGCCGCGAAAGAGGCGTCCGAGAAGAAGGGCGGCGGGTCGCTCACCGAGAAGGAGGGCGGGGTGAAGTCGCTCTTCCTGAAGGCGACTGATTATTCGCCGACCAAGTGACCGGCGAACGGCGCGACGTGAGTCCGCCGGTTCCGAACCCCACCGGCGGACTCACGTCGCG
>JANNQE010000186.1:0-2526 GCA_031441625.1 Planctomycetia bacterium | reverse complement strand
TGCCGTCCGGCACAGCCGGACCTACGAAGTCACTTGTCCGGCATCCGCTTGAAGACGAAGCAGTGCGCGCCGTTGCCCCCCTTCAGTTCGGACGGCCGCGGCTGACTGTCCTGGGCGTGGCAGATGGTGAGGGTGTCGCCGTCGAGCTGGTAAATGTACTTCTGCGGGGTGGTCCACTGCTTCCAGGTCACGTCGAACTGCTTGGGCGACTGGTCGGGGTCGAGCTTGAGCGGGCCTTCGGCCGCGTTCGACGGGGCGTCGTTGGTCATCGACATCGTCCCGTCGCCGACGAGCAGGAACCGCTTGTCCGGCTTCGGCCCACCGCCGCTGTCGAGCGTCACGGCCTCCCACCGCCCCTGCATCAGGGTGGCATCATCCGCCTTCTTGACCGCCTTCGGCACCGGGGCGGCGACGAGGGCGGCAGCGGACACGGCGACGAGCAGGAGCGTGCGCATGGGAATTGGCCCGTGGGTGGGATCACTTGTCCTTCTTGTCTTCTTTCTTCTCTTCTTTGACGCGGGTGAAGATGATGACGGCGGTGTCCTTGCCGTCGGCCTTGATCTCGGCCGGGCGGACCTTATTCGGGCCGTTGGTGAGGCAAAGCTTCAGGGTGTCGCCGTCCAGTTCGTACAGGCCGAGCATGGCTTCGGGCTTTTCGCCGGGTCGTGTCATGGTCAGGTCGAGCGTCTTCACCTTCGCTGCCGAGTCGAGTTTGAAGCCGCCATTCATGGCTTCTCCGCCGGGACCGCCGGTCATGCGGAGAACACCGTCCTTCTCGAAGATGAAGCGGATGTTGTCGACGACCTCTTTGGGCGGGGCGTCCTTCGCTCCGCCGGTGTCGAACTTCTCGATCTTCCAGGTGCCGAGGATGGCGTCGTCGTCTTTGACCTTCTCCTTGTCCTTCGGGACGGGGGCGGCGACGATCAGCGCTGGCAGTGCGAGTGCGACGAGCAGCGAGAGCAGGCGCATGGCGGGAGACTCGTGGGAGTTGGGGAAGTGTATCGGACAGACGCCGGCGGGGGAAAGGGATTTCGTGCGGAGATGGAACCGGGAACGGAGTGACCGGGTTTGTGGTTGGCCACCCGGTCACTCCGTTCCCGGTTCCAGGCAGAAATGGAAACGAAAAAACCCCCGCCGGCAAGCCGACGGGGGTTTTTGGGTCTCGGTCAAGAGAGCAGCGTAAGAGAGATTCTGAGCGAGAGCAGAGACACGATAAGTCTGTTGGTATGGCGACCAACGGACCTAGTATTCTTCCTTAGAAAAGGAGGTGATCCAACCGCAGGTTCCCCTACGGTTACCTTGTTACGACTTAGTCCCAATCAGGAGTTTCGCCTTCGGCACTAGGTGACTTCGGGCGCCCCTCCCTTTCGTGGCTTGACGGGCGGTGTGTACAAGGCTCAGGAACACATTCACCGCGGTGTTGCTGACCCGCGATTACTAGCGATTCCGACTTCACGGAGGTGAGTTGCAACCTCCGATCTGAACTGGGGCGTGTTTTTTGGGGTTCGCTCCCGCTCGCGCGTTGGCATCCCTTTGTTCACGCCATTGTAGCACGTGTGCAGCCCTAGGCATAAAGGCCATGAGGACTTGACGTCATCCCCACCTTCCTCCGGTTTAACACCGGCAGTCCCCCCAGAGTCCTATAATTAGCAACTGAGGGTAAGGGTTTCGCTCGTTATGGGACTTAACCCGACATCTCACGACACGAGCTGACGACAGCCATGCAGCACCTGTGTCTGGTTCAGGATTGGATACCTTCGTCGGCCGTTTCCGGCGACTACCCCCAGACGCTATCGCATATGTCAAGCCTAGGTAAGGTTCTTCGCGTAGCCTCGAATTAAGCCACATGCTCCACCGCTTGTGTGAGCCCCCGTCAATTCCTTTGAGTTTCAGCCTTGCGACCATACTCCCCAGGCGGGGTACTTAGCACTTTTGCTTCGAAAGTAAACCCATGTCTAGTCTACTATCTAGTACCCAACGTTTAGGGCCAGGACTACCGGGGTATCTAATCCCGTTTGCTCCCCTGGCTTTCGCGCCTCAGCGTCAGAAAGGATCCAGCACACCGCTTTCGCCACCGGAGTTCCTATGGATATCAACGCATTTCACCGCTCCACCCACAGTTCCGTGTGCCCCTATCCTCCTCGAGACCATCAGTATCCGAGGCCGTTCTCCAGTTAAGCTGGAGGATTTCACCCCGGACTTGATAGCCCGCCTACGCGCCCTTTAAGCCCAGTGATTCCGAACAACGTTCGCACGGTTCGTCTTACCGCGGCTGCTGGCACGAACTTAGCCCGTGCTTCCTCCAGGGATAGATCACACCCTTACGGGCTTTTCTCCCCCTCGACAGGGCTTTACAACCCGAAGGCCTTCGTCGCCCACGCGGCCTCGCTCGGTCAGGCTTGCGCCCATTGCCGAAGATCCTCGACTGCAGCCACCCGTAGGTGTCTGGCCAGTGTCTCAGTGCCAGTGGCGCGGGTCGTGCTCTCACACCCGCTAGACATCTTCGCCTTGGTGGGCCGTTACCCC
>JANNQE010000185.1:0-3698 GCA_031441625.1 Planctomycetia bacterium | reverse complement strand
CCGGCGTCTATGCTGCCGGCGACGTCAAGGACGACGTCTTCCGCCAGGCCGTCACCGCCGCAGGCATGGGCTGCATGGCTGCACTGGAAGCCGAGCGCTGGCTGGCAAGTGGCGCCAGGGCAGAAGCAGCGGAGTAGTCGGAGTTGCAGGGCAGCATCCGGGTCGTCATGCAAAATTTGCAGAGCTGCTTGCATTGCATCAGACTAAAGGTGTACTGTTGATCAACCGCTAAACGCCCCCTGGGCGAGCCAGCTGTTCCGTCAGTCAAGTCCAGATCCAGCCGCAACATTTGCCGTACCCGCCTGCAAGCGGGCAGGTCGAGGCGCAGCTGCGGTCGAAACTTCCGCCGCCTTCCAGGCGTCGAACTCGTCGGCTTCGGTGGGGACCGCATGGCCGCCGCCGGGGTCAACCTGCTCTACCCGCTCACCGATCTGGCGGTCATGTGGTTCGGCCGGGTGCTCCAACACCTGCCGACGTTCTTCCACCTCGGGGCGAAGGCGGAGTCGTTCTTCCGCACCCTCCGCCCCGCCGCCCTCGTCCTCATCGACTACCCCGGCTTCCACTGGCACCTGGCGCAGCGGGCGCACCGCTACGGCGTGCCGGTGTACTACTTCGTGCCGCCGCAACTGTGGGCGTGGGCCGGGTGGCGGGTGAAGAAGGTGAAGCGCGACTTCACCGCCGTGCTGACCGCCATGCCGTTCGAAGACAAGTGGTACGCCGACCGCGGGGTGCGGACGCACTACGTCGGGCACCCGTATTTCGACGAGATCGCGGCGCAGCAACTCGACGCCGAATTCGTGGCCGGGTTGAGAGCGCCGCCGGGCGAACTGGTGGCGCTGCTGCCCGGCAGCCGCACTCAGGAGGTGCTGCACAATTTCCCGATGATGGTGTCGGCCGCGAAGCGGGTCGCCGCCGCCCGGCCGGGGGTGCGGTTCGCGGTCGCGGCGTACAAGGCGAAGCACGCGGACATGGCCCGCGAGATGCTCGCCGGCTGTGGGCTGGACGTGCAGATTTCCACCGCCCGCACGCCGGAGGTGATCGAGGCGTGTACCTGTTGCATCGCCGTGTCCGGGTCGGTCGGGTTGGAACTGCTGGTGCGGGCGAAGCCGACGGTGGTGGTGTACCGCACCGGGAGGCTGTTCCACGAGGTCGGCAAGCGGCTGAAGACGGTGAAGGACATCAGCCTGGTGAACCTGCTGGCCGGCGAGCGGGTGTTCCCCGAGTTCACGGTGGCGTGGGACGCCTCGGCGGAGGTCGCGGGGGAGGTGCTGAAGTGGCTGACCGACCCGCCCGCCCTCGCCGCCGCCGTCGGTCGGTTGCAGGAGTTGAAGGCGACGGTGGCCATCCCGGGTGCGGTCGAACGGGCGGCGGATTTTTTGGCGAACGAGGTGAGAAAGTCGCCGCGAGCCGCAGGCGGGTGAGTGCGTCCGTCCTACGATGTGCTCGCCGCCGGCTCGCGGCTACTCCCCCAGTGTCTTCACCACCTCGCGCATCATCGGCAGCAGGTAGAGCGCCGCCCCGACGTGGGTGGCGTCCACCCACATGACGCTCGGCTTACCGGTCGCCTCCCACAGCGTCTTCATCGCCACCGGCGGCACGATGTCGTCGCGGCTGGCACCGATGAGCAGCAGCTTCTTCGCCTTCAATTTGTCGGCGTAGGTGAGTGGGTCCACCGGGTCGATCTGCTTCTTCAGTTTGGCGGGCGTGTAGCCGGTGAGCGAGAGCAGCGCGAGCGCCGGGCCGGCCATCTTGTGCTGCTGGAAGGCGTCCACCAGCCCGCCGCCGCCGAGCAGTAGGCAGACGCGCGTGACCTTCGGCTCGATTGCGGCCGCCACCCCGCCGACGAAGCTGCCCAGGCTGGTGCCGAGCAGCCCAATCCGCTTCGGGTCCACCTCCGGTCGCGATTCCAGCCACGCCACCGCCCGCCGGCAGTCGAGCACAGTCTGCGTGATGTTCGCCACCGACTGCTCCACGTCGGTGCTCAGCAGCCGCACCTTCTCCCCCTGCGGCCGCCGCGGGCCGTAGTACGCCATCTGCACGATCACCGCCGGGATGTCGTGCTGGGCCAGCCACAGCGCCTGCGCCCGACTCACCACCAGTGCCCCGTCCAGAATGTCCAGCACGACCACCGCCGGCCGCCCCTTCGCCCCCTTCGGCACGTACCACTCGCACGGCACCGTGTTGTTGCTCTCGTGCTTGGTCTTCACCGGCGACGGGAAGGTGAGCGTGTACACCTCCACGCCGGTGTTCTTCAGGTCGTGCTTGAGGGTCAACTCGTAGTCGAACGTGTGGGAGTCCAGGCGGAATCGCTCGGGCACGCCGTTCGCCTTGTCGTCGGACACGAACTTGACGGTCCCCCGCTCCGGCTTGGGCAGGTCGGCGGCGGCGGCGAGCAAGGCGAGTGCGACGGGGAGCGCGAGCATGGCGGCCTCGGCGGGGCGGGTGTGGCAATGGTAAGCGATACCGGCGGGCGGCGGAAGGGACATCACACCCGGTCGGCCACGAGCACGGGTGAGCGTCGCGGAAGTTGGTGGCTTTTTGATCGGCGGGACGGGAGGATGAGCGTGTGCCCGAAATTCCCCTGGCGGCAGTCGAACGCAAGGGCGCGTCGCCCCACCCGCCCCGCGTTGACCGCCGAACAACAGGCCGAGGCCGACCGCCGTCCACGGTTCAGCAGGCACGACCGGCAGAAGTGTCGCAAGCACGACGAGCGGCACGAACCAATCCGCATGTGAAGCCGCACCAAACAGAAAATTCTCAGCAGACTGGCGAAATGGCTCAGCCCACCTAGATTACTATTGACGGTGTCGGAAGGTGCTCCTAGTATCCCAGAGCAAGAGTGCCTGAACCCACTAGTTATCCCAGAACCCCGACAACGATCTCCAGACCGGTCACGGATTGCCGATCACGGTGCTGCTCAAGCAGTGGCCGGCGGTCCTCTTTTTACTGTTTGAACCGGGTCCCACAACACGGAACGGGAGGACGGCAGCGATGTACACGATGGTCCTGATGATGGCGGCGACTTCGGGCGGCGATGTGGCCGCGTTCGGTCTGCTCCGCGGCGGCTGCCACGGCAGCAGCTGCAATGGCACGACGGTGGTGGCCAGCAGTTGCCACGGCACCGTGTCGGCTCCGGCGAGCAGCTGCCACAGCACGGTGGTGGCGAGCAGCGGTTGCACCGGGACGGTGGCGTCCAGCGGCTGCACTGGCGGCAGCGGGCTGTTCGGCCTCAAGGCCAAGCTGTTCGGCGGTCGCGGTTGCACCGGCAGCACCGTCTCGAGCTGCCACGGCAGCGCCCCGCTGACGGTTAGCGGCAGCTGCCACGGCACCGTCATGGCCGTCCCGGTCATGAGCGGCAGTTGCCACGGCACCGTCATGGCCGCCCCGGTCATGATGAGTGGCCCGGTCATGGGCGGCTGCATGCCGACCATGGGCTCGGTCGGCGGCCCGATGATGACCCCGCCGGTCAACATGCCGGTCATCGAGCCGAAGAAGGAAGACCCGAAGAAGGAAACCCCGAAGAAGGAAGACCCGAAGAAGGAAGAGAAGAAGCAAGAGTGACCCTGTGGTGCCCCAGGCTCACACCAGCGGGGGGGGGGGGGGGGGGGGGGGGCGCCCCCCCCCCGGGGGGGGGGGCCGCCCCACCAAAAACACAACAAAAACACGCCCGGGGGGGGGGGGGGCCGCGGCCGGGACCC
>JANNQE010000184.1:0-12102 GCA_031441625.1 Planctomycetia bacterium | reverse complement strand
GGCCCCCCCTCGGCCCCCCCCCCGCCCGGGGGGGGGCCCGGGGCCGTCCCCGCAACACCCCGCCCCCCCGGGGTTGGGGGCCGGCTACATTGTCGGCGGGGTCTGTGACCCCGGTTCCGACCGGCCTCACAGAGGCCGGCTACAACAGTCGTCATGCTCCTCCCCACACTCCTCGCACTCCTGATGCCGTCGCCGGTGGCGGTCACACGGCCGGCGGTGGCGTACTTGCGGGCCGACCCGGACGGCGTGGGCACCGGGTTCGTCATCGACCGCGAGAAGCGATTGCTCGTCACCTGTCGACACGTCGTCGGCGAACGCAAGTCGGCCGAAGTGTTCTTCCCGTGGACGCGGAACGGCACGCTCGAAACCGACCGCGAGGAGTACCTGTCGCACCGGGCCGACCTGCGAAAGCTCGGGCTGCTGGTGAAGGGCAAAGTGCTTCGCACCTCCGACGAACTCGATTTGGCCCTGCTCGAACTCGACTCCCTCCCGTCCGGCACGCCGGCCGTGCCGCTCGCTGACAGCCCGTTGTCAGTCGGCGAGCGAGTCGTCGGCTTCGGGAACCGGGCCGACCTAGAAACCCTGTGGAACGTCTCGCCCGGTGTGGTGCGACAGACCGGCAAGTTGGCAGACGGGTACGACTGGCAGGGCACCCTGCTGGCGAAGGACGCCCCGACGGTGCTGCTCCAAATGCCGGTCGAACAGGGCGACAGCGGCGGGCCGGTGGTGAACGCCCGCGGGGAGCTGGTGGCGGTGGTGTCGGGACTACGGCGGCAGGCCACGCTCGCCGCGATCGGCATCCGAGCCGACGCGGTGCGAGGGTTTGTGTCTGGTAGGGTGGCCGACTCTCGCCGAGAGTCGGATCCAGACCCGCGCTCGGCGAGAGCGGGCCACCCTACCGATGCGATTCGCTCCACCGTGTGGCTCCGCCCGACGGCCACTGACACCCGCACGGCCGGCGTGGTGATCGACGCGAAGCGGCGGCTGGTGCTCACGTCCGCCGCCGGGGTCGGTCCGCTGGACCGCGTCGGCGTGGCGTTCCCACTCATGAAGAACGGCCGAGTGGTCGGCGAGCGCGACGCCTACCGCGATCCGGTGGCCGTACACATGGCGAAGGGCTGGCACGTCGGCACCGTGCTTCACCGTGATGCGGCCCGCGACCTCGCACTCGTCCAACTCGACTCGATGCCCGCCGACACTCCGGACGTGAAGTTCGCCGACGCCGACCCGGAAGTGAGTGACGGCGTGTCGGCGGTGTCGCACCCGACGGGCACCGAGTTCGCGTTCGCCGTGAGCACCGGCAGCGTGAAGCAGCGCGGCCGGTTCGCACTCACCCGCGACGGCCGCAAGGTACACGCCGCCGTGTACCAGTTGCCCGCACAACCCACGTCCGCCGGCGGGCCGATCTTCAACACCGCCGGCGAACTGGTCGGCATCCAGTCGGCGAAGGACGGCCCGGCGCTCGTCGGGTTCGCCGCACGGGTGAACGAGGTGCGGGCGTTCGTCGGCGAGGCACTGCTGGTGTCGATGGCCGCTCCGGTTCTGGACCTGTGGGGTGAAGTGAACACGCCCGCCAAGTTCGCCGCGTGGCACCGCCTGGCGACGGGCGACACTGACACCGCGGTGTCACTGTACCCGGCGTGCGTGCCCGCACTCCTCCGCGCGAAGAACTACGACCGCGTCCTCGAACTCCGCCCGCAGCACCGCGACGCGCTCGCCCGCCGTGCCGAGGTGTGGCTTGACAAGAGCGAGCCGAAGAAAGCGGCGGCCGACCTGCAACGCATCCTGGACGTGACCCCCGCCGACGCCGACGCCCGCACGCGGTTCGCGCTCGCTACCGCCGCGGCCGGTGATGAAGCGAAAGCCGCCACCGAGTTCACCAACGTGCTGCTGCTCGACTTCAAGCACTTCACCGTCGTGACCGCCGCCGTCTTCACCCACGCCGACGCCCTGGAAAAGAAGGCGGAATCCCGCGCCGCCGACTGGCTGGTGCTGGCGCTCAGCAGCTTCAACGCGGTGGCAAAGGATGACGCGATCACAGCGGCGTTGCGGCGTGCGACGGCGGCGAAGGACGCTAAGGCGAAGCTACTGGAATTGCGAACACTCCGCCCGAAGTAGGTCCGGCGAGGTGAGCCGAACCCGAGCTACCCGGTCACTGCGTGCCCGGTTCCAGGGTGCCGCCGGGCAGGCGGCACCTACCGGGCGGTGTAGCCTCCGTCGACGTACAGCACGGTGCCGGTCACGTAGGCGGCGGCGTCCGACGACAGGAACACCACCGGGCCGACCAGTTCGGACGGCTGACCCCAGCGGTCCAGGGCGGTGCGGTCCGAGAACGCCTTCTTCTCCTGGTCGCTCAGCAAGCTCATCGGCATGTCGGTCAGGAACGGGCCGGGGGCGATGCAGTTGACCGTCACCCCGCTCGGCCCCAGGTCGATGGCGCTCGCCCGCGTCAGCCCGTGCAGGGCCGTCTTCGTCGCCGAGTACGCGTTCCGCTTCTCCTTCGACACCTGCCCCATGATGCTGCTGATGTGGATCACCCGCCCCCACTGGCGGGCCTTCATGCCGCCGGCCAACTCGCGGGTGAGGGCCATGCACGAACTCAGGTTCACTTCCAGAATGCGGTCCCACACGTCGTCGGTAATCAAGTCGATGGCCTGCGGCTGATTCATCCCGGCGTTATTCACCAGGATGTCAATCTTGCCCATCCGCTCGGTGGCGGTGGCGGCCAGTTGTTTCACGCTCGCCCGGTCGGCCACGTCCACCAGGGCGTACCCGCCCTTCCGCCCGGTGCCCGCGAGGATGAATTCCAGCGACTCCTTCAACTCGGCCTCGTTCCGCGAGGCGATGAACACGTCCGCGCCGGCTTCGGCCAGCCCGCGGGCCATCGCCCGCCCAAGGCCCTTGTTACCACCCGTGACGAGTGCGACCCGGCCGGTGAGATCGAACGGGGATTTCGCCATGACGTGCACTCCGTGGGAAGTGGTCATGGTACGGTTCGCTCGCCGCACGAGCGAGGGGCAGCCATTGTTGCGAAAATGAAGCCCCCCGCCCGCACCGCGAGTGAACACCGCGGCGGGGCGACTCAGTACCCGGCCGTGCCCAGGTCGGCCGCGTAGTTCTCGTACCGCATGTACTGCTTCAGGTAAGTCAGCGTGACCTGGCCGACCGGCCCGTTCCGCTGCTTGGCCAGGTGGATCTCCAGCACGTTGTCGTCCTGCGACTTGTCGAACCGCGCCGGCCGGTGCAGCATCATCACCGTGTCCGCGTCCTGTTCGATCGACCCCGACTCGCGCAAGTCCGACAGCCGCGGCGTGTGGTCTTGACGGTCTTCGCTCCCGCGGTTCACCTGGGCGAGCGCGATCACCGGGATCTGCAACTCGCGGGCGAGGAACTTGAGCCGCCGGCTGATCTGCGCCACCTGCTCCTGGCGGGGGTCCTTGCGGCTCTCCGGCTCGATCAGTTGCAAGTAGTCGATGACCACCAGTCGCAGGCCGTGGCGGAGCTTCAGCCGGCGGGCGTTGGCCGCAATCCGCAGCATGGTCTGTTGCGGGGCGTCGTCGATGAACAGTTTCACGAACCCGTCACGGGCGTTCCCCCGCAGGGCGTCCTGGGCGGCGATCAGCTTCTGGATGTCGTCCGAGTTGACCTGCCCCTTCCGCACCTTGTGGGAGTCCACCCGGCTCTGGCAACAGAGCAGACGCTCGGCCAGCTCCACCTTCGCCATTTCCAGGCTGACGAAGAACGCCGGCAGCTTCTCCTCGACCACCACGTGCCGGATCACATTGAGCGCGTACGCGGTTTTCCCGACGCTCGGCCGCGCGGCGATGATGACCAGCTCGTTGTTGTGTAGGCCGGCGGTCAGGTTGTCCAGGTCCACGAACCCGGTCGGGATGCCGCTCCCGGTCAGGTCGCCGCGGGCCTTGGCGTCGAGCCGGTCGAACGCCTCGGTCATGGCATCGACGAGCGTTTTCGTCACCCCCACCGTGCCCTTCTCGGCGATCTCCAGCACTTTCCGCTCGGCCATACCCAGCAGTTCGTCGGCGCTCATCACCCCGTCGTAGGCGTCGCGGAGCAGCTCGGTGTTCGCGTGAATCAGGTTCCGCACCACCGCCTTGTCGCGCACAATCCGGGCGTAGTACTCGGCGTTGGCGGCGGTCGGGGCGGCGTCATACACTTCGCTGATGTACACCACCCCGCCCACGTCCTCCACCTGCTTCCGCTGCTTCAGCGTCTCGAAAAGGATGGTCAGATCGACCGGCTTGCCGTCGTTGTAGATGTCGAGGATCGCCTGGAAGAGCTTCTGGTGGGCGTCGAAGTAGAAGTTGTCGGCGGTGATGATGTTGAGCAGGTCGTTGATGACCTGGTTGTCGCGCAGCACGCTGCCGATGACGCCCATCTCGGCCTCGCGGCTTTGCGGGGGCATTCGGTCGTGCATCAAGTCGGCGGACATGGCAAAACCCCGGTGGCGGCGGGAGGGGGATAGCAGGCGGCGGGCGGGGGGTCAAGCGGTTCCCAGATCGTGTGACGACCGCCTAAGCCTTCGGCTTCTTCACCTTCATCGTACCCGCCGCGTACTTCTCGACGCGGTCCCACATCGCTTGCGTCACGGGCATGACCGACAACCGGGATTGCGTCACCAGTTCCCACTTGGCGAACGCGGCGTCGGCCTTCACCGTCGCCAGCGTCACCGGGTTCGCCAGCCGGCGGAGCGCCCGCACCGTGACCGTCACCTTCTTCGCGTCGGCCGCATCGGGCATCACACTCATCACCTCCATCACGCCCACCACAGCCTTCTCTTTGCCCGTGTGGTAGTAGAACGCCAGGTCGCCGGCCGCACACGCCCGCAGGTGCTTGAGGGCGAGCGGGTTGCTCACACCGTCCCACGTGGTCGTCCCGTCTCGCTCCAGGTCGGCGAAGCCGTACTCGTCCGGTTCCTGCTTCATCAGCCACAGGGCCATCAGCAGATCCTCCGTTTTTCCCGTCACACGGCTTCCCCTCAGTTGTATCGGCAGTGTTAGGACCGCACCCCTACCCGAAGACTACCATGACCCGCCGCCTGCTCCTCGCCGCCCTGCTCGTGTTCGCCACCTCCCCCGCCTTCGCCCAACGCCCGTCGCAGGGGTGGGGTCCGTCGTGGATCGGCGGTGGGCCCCCCGGCGGGTTCGATCGCCCCGAAGTGAAAGGGCCGAAAACCGCCGTGAGCGTCCGCGGGGACAGCAACGGGTTCGCGGTGGAGGCGAGCGTGTGGGGCGACATGCCGGTGCAGAAGGGGCACGACTACCACCTGTACTACCAACTCCGCGTCCACACCAAGATGGGTGAAGCCGGGCCGATGATCGACCTGGAAGGGAAGACTGGCGGCACCCCGTTCGTGGCGGCGAAGGGCACCGCCGGCGGGGACTGGTGGGGGTTGGAAGGGCGGACCGACATCACCCGCAAGGAGTTGAGCGGGGCGGCCGGCTGGCCGGAGGTGAAGGGGCGGGATTCGGCCACCGTGTTCGTGCGGGTGGAGCCGCAACTGTTCGACGCCACCGACAAGAAGTACCTGACCGAGGCCAAATCGAAGGCGTTCATCCTGGTGGCGTCGGTGGGACCGGGGCGAAAGGTGTACGCCCTGCACACCCTGGCCCACTGGATCGATGAGAACGGCCGGTTCAGTTCGGCGAAGGTGGCGAACGTGCTCGGCGGGCTGGACGAGTACGACCCGGCGGCGTGCGAGGTGGCGAACGCAATGGTGAAGCCGCTCGCCGACAAGGACACGAAGAAGGAGGCGAAGCTGGCGCTGGTGGGGGCGGTGCCGCCGGCGGCGGTGGCCGACCGGAAGCTGAGCTACGGCTTCTGCCAACTGATGAACGAGTGGGCGAAGGGCGACGACGCCGAGTTGAAGGCCGCCGCGAAGAAGGTACTTGGGGAGAAGTGATTTCCTGGCGAGCCGGGAGCGTGTGCGACCGGAGGGGATTCGCTCCGGTCGCTCACGCTCCCGGCTCACCTATTTCGCCTTCTCCCCGAACAGGTACCGCCGCGCCTGGGTCGTCTTGTCGTCGTCCCACTTCACGATCCGCCCGCCCACCAGTTTGAGCACCTCTTTCGTCACCTGCTCGCACGTCATCGCCTCCAGGTGCCCGCACGTGGCCAGCACCACCGGCACCCCCTGGGCCTGCAAGTCGTCCGGCCACTGGCTCTTCAGGCTCACCACCGTGTCCCCGTCCCCGCGGTTCACCTTGCACAGCAAACACCCGAATTCGACGTTCGCCGGCAGCTTCGCCGTGCGGTCCTTCGCCATCGCCTCCCGCACCTCCGGCGACATCGACTGGATGAACGCCACTTGCGTCTTCGGTAGGGTGAATCCGGGCAGGCTGGCCCACCCCGACCCGACGAACGGCGACCCGACCGCGATCACTTTCGTCACGCCCGCGTCGGGGAACGTCTCGACGAACCGCCGGGCGACCAGCCCGCCGGCCGAGTGCCCGACCAGCACGATTTCCTTGTACCCCGCCGCCTTGATCGCCTCGATGCCGTCGCGGAGCCCGCGGCTGTACGCCACCTCGTCCACGCCCCGCGTCTGGGCGTAGCTGAACCCGTACACGTCGGCCTCGTCGGCCAGTGCCTTCGCCAGCCGGCCGCCCTTCACCTGCCACTCGTGGGCGTCCGGCTTCTCCGCCCGACTCGGGTGCAGCACCCGCGGCAGCAGCCCGTGCAGCAGCACCACGGCGCGGTCGTGCCTGGCCTTCAACCGCGTGTCCCCTTCCACCACCAGCACCTCCGGGTCAATGCCCCAGAAAAGCGTGGGCAGATTCACGCTCGGGGCGAGCGCAGCGGTGAGCGCGATGGCGACGAAAGCGGAGTGCATGGCGCGGTGTACCTCGACGGTGGATGATTCTATCGGCAAATGGGTTCCGACGGGTTCGGCCGGTCTGCCCGATTCGGGCGGGGTGGGGCGGCGGCGGGGGTGGGGAAATCGTGTCGGGGATTTGGGCGGACGGCGGCGAGTGGTCGATGCAGACACTTACGCGCGACCGCAGGAGGCACCGGCGATGAGTTTGCTCCCGGACTGGATGATCGAACGCGACGTGAAGATCGAGCCGTTCGCCCCGCAGCAGCACCGCCCCGGCGTCATCTCCTACGGCGTCACCAGCTACGGGTACGACGTGCGGGTCGGCCGCAATTTCAAGGTGTTCACCAACGTGTACGGCAGCACGGTGGACCCGAAGAAGTTCGACCCGAAGTCATTCGTGGACATCGAGGCCGACGAGTGCGTCATCCCGCCGAACAGCTTCGCCCTCGCCGAGACGGTGGAGTTCATCGAAGTACCACGGGACATGCTGGTGGTCTGTATCGGGAAGTCCACGTACGCACGCTGTTTCGGTGGTAACACTCCGGTCGCCCTCGCGGACGGCACCTCAGCCACTCTCGAAGACATGGCCCGTCGTGCGGAACAGGGCGAGGCTTTTTTCGGGTACAGCATCGGGCCGCTCGGGCGCATCCTCGTCACCGAACTGCTCGCCCCACGGTTCATCGGCCGGGATCAACTGATGGAAGTCACGCTCGACGACGGCAGCCGGATCGAGACCACATCGGACCACCTGTTCGTCCTGCGAGACGGTCGCTCCGTTGAAGCCGCACTGCTCCGCCCGGGCGCGTCGCTGATGCCGCTCTATCGGGACCCGTTCCGTGGATACGAGATGGTGTACCAGCCGGTCAACGGACACATGTACCCGACGCATCGCTTGGCCGATGAGTGGAACCTGCGCCACGGCATCTACCCGGACATCCCCGGCACCCACCGACACCACCGCGACCACAATCGGCGGAACAACCGCCCGTGGAACATCGAGCGGATGTCGGCGGAGGAACACATCCGCTACCACAACACGATTTCCTACGGCGAAGACTTCGACCCGGCGGAACACAGCGCGGCGATCAAGTCGGCATTCGAGCGGTTGCGGCAAGACCCGGCTTGGGCCGAGCGCCTGTCCGAACTGCAGTCCGCCCGTGCCCTGGAGTTCTGGAACGACGAGCGGTATGCCGAGGTCCGCGCCCGTGTGCTCGCACAGCGACAGAACATGTCTGACGAGACCCGGAGTCGGATGCGCGAATCCGCTCTCCAGCGGTACTCCGACCCGGCCGAGCGCGAACGGCAAGGCGAACTGATGCGGAAGGCGTGGGCAGGCGACCACGACCGCCGACGGCGACAGGCGGAGTTCGCCCGGAACATCAATTTGCGGGCCGAGATCACCGCCGAGGTGGTGCGAGCGGCACTCGACCAAACCGGCTCCGTCCGCGGGGCGGCACGGTTGATCGGTTGTGATCGGTCGGTCTTCCGTCGTTTCCCTGAAGTCGTTCACGCCTTCGCCGGCCGCAAGGTGAAGAACCACAAAGTGGCCGCAGTCCGCGACCTCCCCGGCGACCACGATGTGTACTGCCTGACCGTGCCAGAGGCTGGCAACTTCGCCCTCGAAGCCGGTGTGTTCGTCCACAACTGCGGCATCATCGTGAACGTGACGCCCTTGGAACCGGAGTGGCGGGGCAAAGTGACCATCGAGATCAGCAACACGACCCCGCTGCCGGCCAAGATCTACGCCAACGAGGGCATCGCCCAGATGATGTTCTTCCGCGGCGAGGGGGTGTGCCGCACCAGTTACGCCGACAAGAAGGGCAAGTACCAGGATCAGAAAGGGCTGACTCTGCCGTTCGTGACGGGTGTGACGGATGCGCCACCTGTTGCGCCCCCGCCGAAAGCGCCCAAAGCGCCCGCGTCGGCCAAGCCCAAGAAGAAGTAATCCGCCGGCGGGCACCCCACCGCGTTCGGCGGCGCTCCCACAATGTCCCTTGCCCCGATCCGCGACTCGCTCCCCTCTCGCCGGATCGGGTAGACTGTTCAGTATGAACACCCTTGCAGTAGCCCCCTTGTTTCCGTCCTTCGCCCCGCTCGACACCGCCCCCGGATTTGTCCCATGAAGATCACCCGCCGATTCACCCGCGACGGACAGGACGCGTTCGCCGCCATCGCCTTCGTCCCCCGCACGTCGAAGATCGTCAACCCGAACGGGTCGGTGGTGTTCGAGGCGAAAGACGTGAACGTGCCCGCCGGGTGGAGTCAGGTGGCGGTGGACATCCTGGCGCAGAAGTATTTCCGCCGGGCGGGCGTGGCGGTAAACACCCGGCGGGTGGCGGAAGCGGGCGTGCCCGAATGGCTCCAGCGCAGCGAGCCGGTGCCGGGCAGTGAGTTGGCTGGCGAGCGCGACAGCCGGCAGGTGTTCCAGCGGCTGGCCGGGTGCTGGACGTACTGGGGGTGGAAGGGCGGGTACTTCGGCAGCGAGCCGGATGCGAAGGCGTTCTACGACGAGACGTGCCATATGCTGGCGGCGCAGATGGCCGCCCCGAACAGCCCGCAGTGGTTCAACACCGGCCTGCACTGGGCGTACGGCATCGCGGGGCCGGCCCAGGGGCACTACTTCGTCGACCCGACCAAGCTGTCGATGGAGAAGTCCGCCAACGCCTATGAGCGCCCGCAACCTCACGCGTGTTTTATCCAAGGAGTTTCAGACGACCTGGTGAACGACGGCGGGATCATGGACCTGTGGGTCCGCGAGGCCCGCATCTTCAAGTACGGCAGCGGCACCGGATCGAACTTCAGCGCGATCCGTGGCGACGGCGAACCGCTGAGCGGTGGTGGGAAGTCGAGCGGGCTGATGAGCTTCCTGAAGATCGGCGACCGGGCGGCGGGGGCGATCAAGAGCGGCGGGACAACACGTCGGGCGGCCAAGATGGTCGTCCTCGATCTCGACCACCCGGACATCGAAGAGTTCGTCAACTGGAAGGTGATCGAGGAGCAGAAAGTGGCGGCGCTCGTGAGCGGGTCGCGGCTGATGAACAAGCACCTGAACGCCGTCCTCACGGCCATTCACGCCCACGAGAATAAGGCCGACGCCTTCGACCCGGCGAAGAACGCCGCCCTCCGCAAGACGGTCCTCGACGCCCGGAGCGCGCTCATCCCCGAGAACTACGTCGCCCGCGTGCTGCAACTCGCCCGCCAGGGCGTGACCGGCATCGCGGTGGAAGAGTACGACACCGACTGGACGAGCAAGGCGTACTACACCGTCTCCGGGCAGAACAGCAACAACACCGTGCGGATCACCAACGACTTCATGAAGGCGGTGGAGACCGACGCCACCTGGCACCTGTACTGGCGGACGGAATTGGACAAGGCGGAGAAGGAGGGCCGCCCGGCGAAGCCGAAGAAGACGCTCAAGGCCCGCGACCTGTGGGACCAGATCGCCAACGCCGCCTGGGCGTGCGCCGACCCCGGCGTGCAGTTCGGCACCACCATCAACGAGTGGCACACCTGTCCCGAAGATGGAGATATTCGCGCAAGTAACCCGTGTTCGGAGTACCTCTTCCTCGATGACACCGCGTGCAACCTGGCGTCGCTGAACCTGACCAAGTTCTACGACACCGCGAACGGGTTCGACATCGACGGCTACAAGCACGCCGTCCGCATCTGGACGCTGATCCTCGAAGTCAGCGTGTACATGGCCCAGTTCCCGAGCATCCCGGTGGCGCAGAAGTCGTTCGACTTCCGCACGCTGGGTCTGGGGTACGCCAACCTGGGTGCCCTGCTCATGGTGCAGGGCATCTCCTACGACTCGCCCGAAGGGCGGGCCCAATGCGGCGCGATCACGGCCATCATGCACGCCGGGGCGTATGCCGCGAGCGCCGAGATCGCCGGCGAGGTGGGGCCGTTCACCCGGTACGCGGCGAACAAGGCGCACATGCTGCGGGTGGTGCGGAACCACCGCAAGGCGGCGTACAACTCGGCCCCGGCCGAGTACGAGCACCTCACCGTCTTCCCGGTCGGCATCGACGCCCGCTACTGCCCGCCGGCCCTGCTCGCCGCCGCCCGCAGCGAGTCGGACCGTATGGTGGCGCTGGGCGAGAAGCACGGCTTCCGCAACGCCCAGGTGAGCGTTGTCGCTCCGACCGGCACCATCGGCCTGGTGATGGACTGCGACACGACGGGCATCGAGCCCGACTTCGCCCTGGTGAAGTTCAAGAAGCTGGCCGGCGGCGGGTACTTCAAGATCATCAACCAGTCGGTGCCGCCGGCGCTGGCCAAGCTCGGCTACACCCCGTGGCAGATCGACGACATCGTCAAGTACAGCCGCGGCACCGCGACGCTCGCCGGCTGCCCGCACGTCAACCCGCCGGCCCTGAAGCTGAAGGGCTTCCACGACGACGCCATCCTGAAGATCGAACAGCAACTGCCCGGCGCGTTCGAACTGCCGTTCGTGTTCAACCGCTGGACGCTCGGCGAGGAGGTGCTGGAGAAGCAGCTCGGCATCCCGAAGGAGGTCCACGAGGCCCCCGGCTTCGACCTGCTCGCCCACCTCGGGTTCAGCAAGGAGCAGGTCGCGCAGGCGAACACGTTCGTGTGCGGCACCATGACCATCGAAGGTGCCCCGCACCTGCGGGCCGACCACCTGCCGGTGTTCGACTGTGCCAACAAGTGCGGCAAACTCGGCAAGCGGTTCCTGAGCGCCGAGAGCCACATCCGCATGATGGCCGCCGCCCAGCCGTTCATCAGCGGGGCCATCAGCAAGACGATCAACATGCCGTACGACGCGACGGTGGACGACGTGAAGCGGGCGTACCTGCTGAGCTGGCAACTGATGACGAAGGCGAACGCCCTGTACCGCGACGGGTCGAAGCTGAGCCAGCCGCTGAACAGCGTGGCCGACTCGCCCGAAGCGGCGGTGCTCGCCGCCATCAGCGACGAGCCGGCGGTGGCGGACGCGCCGAAGCCGGACGTGGTGAAGGTGGCCGAGCGGATCACCGAGCGGATCGTCCACCGCTACCTCGCCCGCCGGCGTCGGCTGCCGGACCGCCGGGCTGGGTATACGCAGAAGGCCCGCATCGGCAACCAGAAGGTGTACATCCGCACGGGCGAGTACGACGACGGCACGCTGGGCGAGATCTTCATCGACATGCACATCCTGGGAGAAGGTGAACAGGGTAGCACCCGCAGGTGGGGGCTGGCAACGCGAGATTCGGCCGGCCGGCCCTCTCGCCTTCCCATGTGCGCACAATTCCGGTTATCCTGAA
>JANNQE010000183.1:0-8810 GCA_031441625.1 Planctomycetia bacterium | reverse complement strand
CCCGACAGCGGGGTCACCTGGGGGTAGCCGACCTCTCCCGAGCGGGGTGAGGTGGGGCATGAACGGGTGGCCCCAACCGCGGAACTCATACCGTAACTGATTTAGTAGTCGAACCCGAAGCCGACGCTGGTGAACTGCTCGCGGAGACGGATGTTCTGTCCGTACGGGCTGCGGCCGTCGTACCGCTCGACGAACACGCGGACGTTCCCCAGCCGCTGGGTCGGGTTCCGCCACAGCCAGCCGGCCTGGATGGTGTAGTTCGGGTCGTTGTTCTGGTCGCCCCGGTACTCCACGTTGGCGGCGGCGAACGGCGTCCCCTGCCACCCGGTCGGCTGGCGGAGGAACCACTCGACCCCAGCGTCGTACCGCAACTTCTCCCGCGTCGTGCCCTCCAGCCCCGGCACCTGGAAGCTGAACGCGTACCCCACGTGCCCGTACACCCGCAAGTTGTCGAACAGGAACCGCCCGACGCCGAGCACCAACTCGTCCTTGGCGAAGCTCTGCGTCACCCTCCCGGTCTGGCGGATCAGTTCGTCGCCCAGGTGCGCGCTGGTGTGCTCGTAGGACACCTTCGCCTGCCACCAGTTCCAGCGGAACGTGACGGGCAGGCCGAAACGGTAGTCGGCCAGCAGCAGGTCGTCGGGCGACAGCCGCGTGAGCACCAGCCCGAAGATGTCCACCTGGGCGCTGAAGTCGGCCCCCTCGTAGTCCGCCCGCATCAGGCCCATCGTCATGCCGATGGACGTGTCGAGGGAGTTCCCGCCCTTGTAGTTCGGCAAGTTCGATGACAGGAGCTGCATCCGCGCGTCTTTCTTCACCGCCAGCGGCGGCTCCCACAACAGCGAGTTCGGGAAGGCGGTGAACGTCGTGCCCCGCCAGTTACCCGACTGGAACTGCTGCCGGGCGAGCAACTCCTTCTGGTACTGGTCTTCGACCGACCCCGGCAGCGGGGGCAGCGGTTCGCCGAACGCGGGTTGGGTGAGCGTGTTGACGGGCGAGGTCGGCAACGGAGGCGACGGGTTGAACGTGTCAGAGGGTGCGGGCAACAGGGTGGATCGTGGGGCGACCGGCGGCGGGTCTTGGGCCTGCGCGCGGGCGAACGGGTTGGTCGGCGGGGGCGCGACGGCCCACGGCTGTGCCCCCGCCGACCCGCCCAACAGCACGCCGGCCGCGAGCGACAGCACAGTCCGAACCCGACCGGCGGCGGACACCCCAGCCATGCCAAGCCCCCACGGCAAACGGCGGAAAACCCCGAATGGTCGCCCCATACCCTGAGGTGGGTGCGGGGGGAACCCCAACCGGGCGAGCCGCCCTCAACAGCCAAGCCCTTGCCCTCCTGCGGCCCGCCGCTATCATCATTGCTTCTGTGACCCTCCCGCTTTTCGGACCCGGAATCATGAAGAAAGGCATCCACCCGAACTACCGCCCGGTGGTGTTCCACGACGTGTCGGCCAACGTGTCGTTCCTCACCCGTTCGTGCGCCGCCTGCACCCAGACCATCAAGTGGGAAGACGGCAACGAGTACCCGCTGTACAAGACCGAGATTTCGAGCGCCAGCCACCCATTCTTCACCGGCAAGATGTCGTTCATCGACACCACCGGGCGGGTGGAGAAGTTCCAGAAGAAGTTCCAGCGGGCCGCCCCCAAGAGCTAGCGACCGGGCCACACACCAGGGGTCGGCGGCGGGGCACACCCGCGGCCGGCCCCTGGGCCGTTTGCGGGCTTGCCCAGAGACCTCACCCCCCGGCCCCCTCTCCCAGGGGAGAGGGGGTGTTCAACCCGCACAAGTTCCTCACCGTCCGCGGACGACCCTTCAGTATCGCTCCTTGAACACCCCCTCTCCCAGGGGAGAGGGGGCCGGGGGGTGAGGTCTCGGCCCCATTGAGGACTTCGTATGTGGCCGGTGATGGAACAGAAACTCGCCCGCTTCCGCGAACTTGAGCGCCAGCTCGAAGACCAGGCCGTGGCGTCCGACCCGCACAAGTCGGCGGCGGTGGCGAAGGAGCACGGGGCCCTCCGCAAGCTGGTGCTGCCGTACCAGGAGTTCCTGTCGCTCGAACAGCAGATCGCCGACTCCGAAGCCATGTTGACGGAAGCCGACGCCGACATGCGGCAGATGGCCGCGGACGAACTGGCCGCCCTCCGGCCCAAGCGGGAGGCACTCAAAGACCGCATCGAAGACCAACTGCTGGTGGACCCGACCGAGGACTTCGACAAGCTCATCCTGGAAATCCGCGCCGGCACCGGCGGGGATGAGGCCGCCCTGTTCGCCGGCGACCTGTACGAGATGTACACCCGGTACGCCCGCGCCCGCGGGTGGAAGGTGGAGGAGATCGACCACAGCCCCGGCGGGGCGGGCGGGTTCAAGGACGTGGTGCTGAGCGTGAGCGGCGACGGGGCGTATCAGGCGCTGCGGTTCGAGAGCGGCGGGCACCGCGTGCAGCGGGTGCCGAAGACCGAAACCCAGGGCCGCATCCAGACCAGCATGGCCACCGTCGGGGTGATGCCCGAACCGGACGAGGTGAACGTGCAGATCAACCCGGCCGACCTGGACATCGAGGTGATGCGGGCCGGCGGGGCGGGCGGGCAGCACGTGAACAAGACGGAGAGCGCCGTCCGCATCTGGTATCGCAAGGGGACGGCCGATCAGGTCGAGGTGAAGTGCCAGGACGGCCGCAGTCAAACGAAGAACAAGGAGCAGGCGATGCGGGTGCTGCGGAGCCGCGTGTACGAGCAGCAGCAGGCGCGGCTGCACAAGGCGCGATCCGACATGCGGCGGACGCTCATCGGCGGGGGCGACCGCGGCGAGCGGATCCGCACGTACAACTTCCCCGACGGCCGCGTGACCGACCACCGCATCGGGCTGAGCGTGTACAAGCTGCAACTCATCCTGGCCGGCGAGGTGGACCACCTCGTCCTCCCGCTCGGCGCACACGACAAGCAAGAGCGACTGGCGGCCGCAGCCGAGGTGAAGGGGTAACGAGTCGCGACCGCGCGGGAGCGGTGCGAAATCCCTCTCCCCGTGAGGGAGAGGGGTTTGCTCTGCCCGCCGAGCGGGACACATCCGATCATCGCCCCACCTCACCCCGCCGGGGAGAGGTCGGCGCACCGCAGGTGAGCCGGGTGAGGGGTTGGTCTCGAACACAAGACCCCTCACCCGGTTGCTCCGCAACCGACCTCTCCCCGGCGGGGAGAGGTGGAATCACCACCACCTGCGGAACTCGTAACAAATTGACTTCGCCCGCATTGCACCCGATACTCTGAAGGGTATACACCGCCGGGGATTCCGCCGCCGTGCTTCGCGGTCTGCTACTCGCGCTCGTCTTGCTCACGTCGGCTGTGCCGGCGGGGGCGTGCGTGTGCGACCTGCTGCACCTGCACCACGAGCACGCCGACGACCCGGCCGAGCCCGACGACTGCCCCTGTCAGTGCGAATCGTCCCCGCGGGTGACGACCGTGCCCACCACGCCGGCCGTCGAAGAACACCCGTCCGCCGTCCCGTTGCTCGTCGCGTCCGACGGGCCGTTCGTGCCCCCCGTGCTGCCGCTCGTCCAGCTCCGCATCGACACATCACCGGGGCCAGACCCCGCACGCCCGCGGTATCTCGCCACCTCCCGACTGCTCATCTAGCGTCCCGTTGCACCTGTTTTGTAGGGTGGGTCCAGCGAGCGCTTCGCTCGCGCCGACCCACGCGGGACGCATCACCGTGGGTCGGCGCGACGGAAGCCGTTGCTGGACCCACCCTACCCACCCGCCCCATCCTGGTCTCCTGCGTCGCCCTGCTCTCCCGTCAGACCTCGCACCGAGGGTCGGTATGAACCCCCGCCGTTTCATTGTGCCGCTCATCGCGCTCGTCGCCCTCAGTGGGATCAGTGCCGCCGCGTACCTCACCCGCGAGTCGTGGCTCGAACACGTCTTCCCCGCCTCCAAGACCACGCCCGACCCGCACGCCAAGCCGGAGGGTGAGCCGCACGAGGAGGAGGAGGTTCACCTGTCGGAGACGGCGCGACGGAACCTGAAGCTGGAGGTCGCCCGCGTGGCCCCCCGCCCGTACTGGCGGACGGTGCAGGTGCCCGGCGTGGTGGTCGAGCGCCCCGGCGAGACCGAGCGGGCCGTGACCACCCGCCTCGGCGGGGTGGTCACGAAGGTGTCGGCCAAGCCCGGCGACCGGGTGACGCCCGGCCAGCGGCTCTTCACCATCGAGCCGACCGGCGACATCCTCCGCACGCAGGTGGACCTGGCGAAGGCGGTGAAAGACCTGGCCATTTACACCACCGCCCGCGACGGCGTGGCCCGGCAGGTGGCCGACAAGACCCGCCCGGCGAACGACCTGGTGGAGCCGCAGAAACTGGTCTCGCTCGCCGCGAACACCCTCGACGGGCTGAAGGGGCAACTGCGGGCGTGGAAACTGACCGAGGCACAGATCGAGCAAGCCGGCGAGGGGAAGGTCGTGGCCGAGGTCGACGTGACCGCCCCCGGCGAACCGACCGCGGCGGCGGATGACCTGGACGTTCACGAACTGAAAGTGCGGCTGGGCGACACCGTGGAGCCGGGGCAGACGCTGTGCGTGCTCGGGTCGCACCGGCGGCTGTTCGTGGAGGGTCATGCGTTCGCGTCCGAGGCGGCGGTGCTGGCCGAGTTGATGGACCGCGGCGAGACGGTGCGGGCGGAGTTCGTCGGCGACAAGCCGACGGTCAGTGCCGAGTTGCCGTCGTTGTCGATCTCGCGCTTGTCGCACACCATCGACCCGACCACCCGCACGTTCGCCTTCTATCTGCCGCTCGACAACGAGGCCGGAGCGACAGCGACCGACGGGCACGCGCACGCGGTGTGGCGGTACCGCCCCGGTCAGCGGGTGCGGCTGCGGGTGCCGGTGGAGAAGCTGGGCGACGCCGTGCTGGTGCTGCCGCTCGGGGCGGTGGTGCGGGAGGGTGCCGAGGCGTTCGCGTTCGAGGCCCACGGCGACCACTTCCACCGCGTGCCCGTGCGGGTGCTGCACGAGGGCCGCACCGAGATCGTCATCGACACCGAGGGCGTGACGCCGAAGGCGAAGCTGGTGCTCAACCAGGCGACCGCGCTGAACCGCGCGATGAAGGCGGGCGGCGAGGAAGGCCACGGGCACACTCACCCGCACGAACACTGAGAATCGATCTTTCAACCCAGGGCTTCCGCCCTGGGCTACGGCCGGCGGTCCCTCCGGGACGCAAGCCATTTGAAGTGCTCACGCCGCGGAGCGGCCGTCGGATGTCGCCCAGGGCGGAAGCCCTGGGTGTCGAGAACACCACCAGCGAATATCGAACATGCTGAACGCGGTCATCCGCTTCTCGCTCCGCCACCGCCCGTTCGTGGTGGTCGTCGCGCTCGTGCTGCTCGGGTACGGCGGGTATCTGGCCACCACGCTGCCCGTGGACGTGTTCCCCGACCTCGACCGCCCGCGGGTGACGGTCATGACCGAGTGCCCAGGGCTGGCACCCGAAGAGGTGGAAACGCTCGTCACGTACCCGCTCGAGGCGGCGCTGCTCGGGGCGAACGGCGTGACCGACGTGCGGACGCAATCCGGCTACGGGCTGTCGGCGGTGACGGTCGAGTTCGGCTGGGGCACCGACATGAAGGCCGCCCGGCAGGTGGTGCAGGAGCGGCTGGCCACCGTCGCCGGCGACCTGCCCGCCGACGTGCGGCCGCAGATGTCCCCGCCGGGCGCGATCATGGGGCAGGTGGTGCTGGCCGGCATGACCCGCCGCGCCGGGCCGACCGGCGGGGAACTGGCCCCAGTGCCCGGCACGCCGTTCTACGCCGAGCGGGTGCCGACGGGTGACACCGCACCGGCACTGAAGGTGTGGAAGCCGACCGACCGGCGAGACATGAGCAAGTGGCAGGCGGTGGGGGTGAAGGAGGTGACGTGGGCGGGCCGCACGGCACGCGCGGTGATCGACGACACCCGCCGCGAGATCACCTTCCCGACCGAGTTGCAGCGCCGCATGGACCTGCGGACGCTCGCCGATTGGGTGGTCCGCCCGCGGCTGCTCAAGGTGCCCGGCGTGGCCCAGGTGCTCACCGTCGGCGGCGGGCGGAAGCAGTATCAGGTGCTGGCCGACCCGACCGCCATGAGCGAGTTCGGCGTGACGCTCGCCGACGTGGAGGCGGCGCTGAAGGCGAACAACGGCAACGCCACCGGCGGGTTCGTCGAGCGGGGCGAACTGGAAACGCCGGTGCGGGTGATCGGCCGGCTGGGGCCGGACGCCCCGCGGGTGGTGGCCGACCTGAAGAAGATCCCGGTGAAGGTGACGGACAAGCGGCCGGTGCTCCTCGAACAGGTGGCCACCGTCGCCGAAGGCCCGCAGGTGAAACGGGGCGATGCGAGTGTGAACGGCGAGCCGGGCGTGCTCATCACCGTCGTGAAGCAGGCGAACACCGACACCCGCGCGCTGACCGATGCGGTCGAGGCGGCCGTGCGGGAGGTGGAGCCGTCGCTCCCGCCCGACGTGGTGTTGGAGCCGAACATCTATCAGCTCCGCGGGTTCATCGACCGCGGGGTGTGGAACGTCGGCGAGGCGCTCGTCATCGGCGCGGTACTGGTGCTCATCATCCTCTTCCTCTTCCTGCTGAACGTCCGCACCACGTTCATCTCGCTCACCGCCATTCCCCTCTCGCTGGTGGTCACGGCGGTGGTGTTCAAGCTGGTCGGCGTCATCACCGGCACGGCCCTGAGCATCAACGTGATGACCCTCGGCGGCATCGCCGTGGCGATGGGCGAACTGGTGGACGACGCCATCGTGGACGTGGAGAACATCTTCCGCCGCCTCCGTGAAAACACGCACTCGGTGAAGCCCAAGCCGGCGTTGCGAGTCGTATACGAGGCCAGCCGCGAGGTGCGCACGGCCATCGTGTTCGGCACGGCGGTGGTCGTGCTGGTGTTCCTCCCGCTCTTCGCCCTGAGCGGCATCGAGGGGCGGATGTTCGCCCCGCTCGGCATCGCCTACATCGTGTCCATTCTCGCCTCGCTGGTGGTGTCGCTCACCGTCACGCCGGTGCTGTCGTACTACCTGCTGGCCCACTCCAAGGCAGTCCACCGCGAGAAGGACGGCCTGCTGCTGCGGGGGTTGAAGTGGCTGGCCGGGCATCTGGTGCGGTTCAGCATGAAGTGGGCCGGGCTGCTGCTGCTCCTCACCTGGCTGGTGGTGGCGTACTGCGGGTGGCGTGTGACGACGCTCGGGGCCGACTTCCTGCCGGCGTTCGACGAGGGCACCGTGCAGGTGAACGTGTCGCTCCCGGCCGGGTCGTCGGTCGAGGCGTCCAACCGCGTGTCCGAAGTCACCGACCGCGTGATCGCCCGCTTCCGCAAGACGGACGCCAACCCGAACGGCGAGGTGCTGGCGTTTGGCCGCCGCACCGGGCGGTCCGAGATGGACGAGCACGCCGACCCGCCGAACGAGAACGAGTTCTTCGTCACCATCAACCCGCACTGCGGGAAGAGCCGCGAGCAGGTGCTGACACTCTTGCAAGACGCCGTCAAGGAGGAGGTGGCCGGGGCCGACGTGGAGGTCGAGCAGCCGCTCGCGCACATGATTTCACACCTGATCTCCGGCAGCACGGCGCAGATCGCCATCAAGGTGTACGGCGACGACCTGGACACGCTCGAACAGACCGCCGGCCGCATCAAGTCCGCCGCCGGCAAGGTGAAGGGGGTGAGTTCGCTGATCGTCGAGCCGATCCGCAAGGTGGACGAGATTCACATCCGGCTGCGGCCGGACGACCTGGCGTACCACGGCCTCGACCGCGAGACGGTGAACCAGTTCGTTCAGACCGCGCTGAACGGCGAGGTGGTGTCGCAGGTCGTGGAGGGGCAGCGGCGGTTCGACCTGGTGGTGCGACTGCAAGAGAGCGACCGGGCGGACGTAGCCAACCTGGGCGAGTTGCGGCTCGACCTGCCGAACGGCCGCGGGCAAGTGCGGCTGAAGGAGTTGGCCGACATCACCCCGCCGACCGGCGGGGACGCCGGCGCGAACCAGATCAAGCGGGAGAACGCCCGCCGGCGGATCGTCGTGCGGTGCAACGCCCTCGGCCGCGACCTGGGCGGCGTGGTGACGGACATCCAGGCGGAGGTGGCGAAAGAGGTGCCGATGCCGGAGGGGTACTACGTCGAGTACGGCGGGCAGTTCGAGAGCCAGCAGAGCGCCACCCGGCTGATCGCGGTGCTGGCGGCGGTCGCGGTGGTCGGCATGTTCTTCGTGCTGCTACTACTGTTCGGCGGGTCGGGCTGGTTGCGGATGCTGCTGATCGCCACCGCGATCGGCGGGGCCGTCGGGGGACTGGTCCACTTCCGGTTCGGGCCGGTCTGGGCGGCGAGCGTCGGCAGCGTGGCCTTCTTCGCCACCACCCTGTTCTTCCCGTCGGCTCGCGTCGTGTTGCAAATCCTGAACGCCATCCCGACGGCGTTCATTGGCGGGGTGATCGCGCTCGTCGTCACGGGGCAAACGCTGACGGTGGCGAGTCTGGTCGGGTTCATCTCACTCGGCGGCATCGCGGTGCGGAACGGCATCCTGCTCGTCACGCACTACGTCCACCTGATGAAGGAAGAGGGCGAAGGGTTCACCGAAAAGATGGTGCTCCGCGGCAGCCTGGAACGACTGGCCCCGGTGTTGATGACCGCGCTCACCGCCGGCATCGGCCTCATCCCGCTTGTGATCGAGGGGAACAAGCCGGGCCGCGAAATCCTCTACCCGGTGGCGACCGTCATCCTCGGCGGGCTGATCACGAGCACGTTCTGCGAGTTCCTGCTGCACCCCGGCCTGTTCTGGCGGTTCAGCGGG
>JANNQE010000182.1:0-4460 GCA_031441625.1 Planctomycetia bacterium | reverse complement strand
CCAACCACATTTCCGACGATGCGGTCGACACCCGCTCCCTGTCGGTCGCGGTTCCATAACCCCCGAGCCTCCCATGCGCCCCCACGTCGCCCCCGTGCTGCTCCTCCTGCTCGCCTGCCCGCTGTTCGCGCAGCCGAAGTTCGAGTTCAAGGAGGCGAAGCACGGTGCGGGCAGCGTCAAGTTCGTGGACGGCATCCCGGTCATCACCGTGGCGGGCACGCCGGCCGAGATCGGCGAGCAGTTGGCCGAACTCGCCGTCAAGCCGGCGTCCGACCCGACGGATCTGCTCGAGCGCTTCCTCGCCGACAACAAGCTGAAGGGCGCGCTGCCACTGGTCAAGCTCCAGGCGGCCAAGCTGAAGGGTGGCATCCCGGCCGACCACTTGGCCGAGATCGAAGCCCTGGCCAAGAAGGCCGACCGCGACCTCGACGTACTGATCGTGGCCAACACCATGTACGACCTAAGCAGCGGCATGGGGTGCAGCACGCTGGTGGTGGAGAAGCCGCGGTCGGCGACGGGCGAGGTGGTGTTCGGCCGGCTGTTCGATTGGATGCCGACGACGGGGCTGGCTGAGCGGACCGCCGTGGTGGTGATGAAGCCGGAGAAGAAGCACGCCTTCGCCATGATTACGATCACGCCCATCACCGGCGTGGTGTCGGGCATGAACGACGCCGGGCTGTGCCTGACCATCAACGAGATCCGCCTCCGCGACTCGAAGGACAAGGCCGAGTTCGACTGGAAGGGCGTGCCCATGCTGCTCGCCTTCCGCCGCGTGCTGGAGGAATGCACCACCGTGGCCGAGGCCGAGAAGCTGCTCCGCGACATGAAGCGGACGACCGCCGCATGCATGACCATCGCCGACGCGAAGGGCGGGGCGGTGTTCGAGATCACCCCGAAGGGCATCGAGGTGCGGTCGGCGAACAAGGGCGTGTGCTGCTGCTGCAACGACTTCCGCACCGACCGGCTGGCCACGAACGCCAAGCCGTGCGTACGGTTGGAGAAGCTGCTCACCGCCGAGGCGACCGCCGACAAGCTGGGCGTGGACGACGTGTTCGACCGGCTGGACAAGGTGAACCAGGGCAAGAAGACGATGCAGGCGATGGTGTTCGAGCCGAGCAAGCGGGTGCTTCACCTGAAGATCGGCGACGGCACCGCGAGCGCGACCAAGCTGAAGGCGGTCACGCTGGATGTGGGGAAGCTGATGAAGTGAGGGCGAGGGGGGCGTAAGCCCCCTGGTTCCATGCCACCACCAGGGGGCTTACGCCCCCCGCTCGCCGGATCCCGCGATCAGCCCTGCCAGGTACGTCACCGCGTCGCCGTTCCGCTCGGCGGCGGACGCGAGCACGCCGTAGTCGTTCGCCCGCCGGGCCAGTTCCGACAGCGGCGGGCAGCTCAACTCCTGTTCGCCCGCGTCGGCCAGATTGTCCTTCGCCACCGCAACCGCATCTGTCAGCCGGTCCAGTCGCAGCAGCAGGTTCACCAGCACCTCGGCCGGCAGGGTGTTGCCCATCTCCTTCGCGGCCGGCAGTTTCGCCATGAAGTGCTGGATGCCCTCTTCACGGTTCCGATCCGACACGATGTCGAGGTACACCTTGTAGTCGGCGTACCCGTTGTCGAACGGCGGGTGCGTGTCGCCTTGCAGGTTCGCCGACAGCATCGCCCCGTACTCGCACAGTTGCGCGGCCAGTTCGTGTTCCGGGCACGGCGGCAGGTGCATGGCGAACTGCACCACCGAACTCAGGTGCGACGTGTCGATGTGGTAGGCGTCGTCGGTGAACAGTTCGCCCCGCCCGGCGATGATCTCCCGCACGCTCGCGTCCGCCGGCACCTTCACCCCGCGGGCCGACAGGTCGCCGGTCAGCCGCTCGCGGAGTTGGTCGTACAGCGCCCGCACCAGCCCCTTCACGCAGTGGTCCCGCACGTCCGGCGTGCGGCCCAGGTCGGCCCCGCCGACCATCGTGATGGCCGAACAGATGCCGTTGCGGGCGAGCACGATGTCGAACCCTTTCGTCGGGTAGACGCCCTGCTGCCACGCGATATCGATGATGCCGTAAGTGTCGTCATCTTCACCCGGTTTGTAGTCTTCCAGCGCCGCCTTCACCGGCTCCGGTTCGCCGAGCATCCGGAAAAAGCCCCACGCCTTCGCCAGTTCGTTCCGCTTCAAATAGATGTGCCCGACCTCGCGGCCGGCCTCGCGGATGGCCTGTTCGTACTCGGCGTGCGTGGCGTCGGGCAGGTCGGCCGCCGGCCCGGTGGGGAACGGCGACACGCCCAGTTGCACCCGCTTCTTGAGCAGCAGCGCGTAGAACAGGGCCTGGAAGTCGCCGGCCTCGCGCAACTGGTCGCACAGCTTGTCGGCGGCGGCGAGCGGGCCGGCGGCGGCGAGTTCGTCTTTCAGTGTGGCGAAAGTGCTCATCGGACAGACCGTTCGGGTGAACCGGCGGCGTGAGCCGCCAGGGTGATACGACAACGGCCCGCCCCGTGAGGGGCGAGCCGGCGGGTGTGACGTCAGTGTAGCTTACAGGTGGGCCGAGATCACTCGCGCCAGGTCGTCCGCGCGGATGACGCCGACGTGCTCGAACACCGGCTTGTCGCTCCCCTTGAAAATGAGGATGCGGGGGATGGTGTTCACGTCGTACTTGACGGCCAGGTCGGGGTTCTCGTCCACGTTCACCTTGCCCACCTTCACCTTGCCGGCGAACTGGTCGGCCACTTTGTCCACTTCCGGGGCCAGTTGGCGGCACGGCCCGCACCAGGGTGCCCAGAAGTCGGCCACCACCACCCCGCTCGACACCGTGATGTCCCAGGTGTCGGCGGTGAATTCCACCACGTTCGGGCTTGCCATGTTGCACCTCTGTTCTCGGGGCGAGTGTCCGAGTGCGGGTATTGTACCCGCCGCCTCCGGATTCGGAATTGCTGTGTCTGATTTACGATACCCGCCTCCGCGTGCCACCTTTCGCGCGCCAACACCAGCCCGCAAATCCGGTATGCTGGGTAGAACCCGCCGAGGGATGGAACCGTGCGCACACCACTTACCGCCGCCATGCTCGTGAGTCTGATCGTGGCGCTTCCCGCCTCAGCCCAGTGCTTCGCCCCGGTGTGCGGGTGGGGGTTCGTCGGGCCGGGCGTTCACTTCGGCGGGTGGGTCAGGCCCGTATGGGGGTTCGGCTACGGGTACAGCTACTCGACGGTGTACTACAGCCCGTGGGTGGTTGCCCCGCCGTTGGTGGCCATGCCGCTTCGACCGACGCCCGGCGTGTTCACCGTCCCCTATGACGACACCCCGACGAGCGGGGGTGTCGATCTGTCCGCCCTGCGGCAGAAACTGGCGCGAGAGCAAGAGGCGGAGCAACGGGCGAAGGCGAACGTGGCCGCGGCGGTGAAGGCGGGCGAGTTCGTCGTGTTCGAGCCGGGGAAGCCGCCGCCGAAGCGGGCCGAGGTGCCACCGCCGCAAGTGCCCGACGCCCCGAAGCCGGCGATCCCGACCGACCCGAAGGCGCTCGCCCGATGGCACCTTCAGCGCGGGCACACCGCTTTCGACGCCGGCGAACTCGGGCGGGCGACCGAGCGGTTCGCCACCGCCGTTGCCGCCGATCCGACGCTGAGTGAAGCACACTTCAAACTGGTGCAAGTGAGAATCGCCCGCGGGCAGTACGCCGAAGCGATGGACGCCGTGCGTGCCGGGATGAAGTCCGTACCCGGTTGGGTTGATTCGCGCTTCCGCGCGGACGAGTTGTATCTGGCGAACCCGAAGCGACTGGCCACCGATGTGGCCGACCTGAAAGCGGCGATGGACGCCAACCCGACCGACGGCACGTTGGCGTTCCTGTACGCCCACCACCTGTGGTTTAGTGGCGACAAGGCGAAGGCGAAGGAACTGTTCGGCACGCTCAAAGACAAGGTGAAGGAGAAGGATCTGGTGGAGGCGTTCACCCGTTGACCGTCGCGTTCTCGGCCGACCCTTTCTCCCGCTGGCCGCTCACCCACCGCAGAACCGCCGCCGCGATCCCCTTGAGCGACTCCGTCCGCCGTCCGCCCCACGCCAACCCGCGGGCGTACCACCGCGCCGCCGTCACCGGTTCGCTCGGCCGCATCACATAGCCCAGCGTGTTGCAGGTGGACGCGAACCCCTCGGCGATCACATCGGCAGGCAATTCGTCCGCCAGCCCGCGGCGGTGGGCGTGCCGAGTCATGATGGAAATGGCCGTCGCCACGCGGTCGGATAGCTTCTTCGACAGGTTGCCGTGCCCGGTGCGGTACAGCACGAGCCGTTCGTTCACGCACGCGAACTGCCAGTGCCGGGCGACCCGCAACCACAGGTCGTAGTCGATGGCCAGGTCGAACTCGGGGTCGAACCCGCCGACCTGATCGAACACCGCCCGGCGAACCACCACCGACGAGAAGCAGACGGAGTTGTTGAGGAACAGTGACGCGACTGACGAGCCGCGACCGCCAGGGAG
>JANNQE010000181.1:0-2644 GCA_031441625.1 Planctomycetia bacterium | reverse complement strand
GCGGGAGAAGATCCTGGCGGACATCGCGTACGACAACCGGACGCGAGCCAAGCCGTACAAGTGGACGTACACCGGCCGCCCGCTGAATGTGTGAAGCCAGACAGCCATCGGCCTTGGTGGCAGACGTATTCAGCCAGGGTGATCTAGTGGGTCACTTGCCTCGCCCGTAGCCATAACCAACCCCTCGGCGACCCTTGGTGGTAACCCACCTCACCGGGAGTGGCCATGTCCCGCCGCCGGAAGGATCCGCTTCGCTCGCTCACAGGTGAGGAACCAGGGCTACTCACGGGATGGGCTTGGTGAAGGTGGGTGAGGTGGGTATGCCCTCCGCTGTCCGATCCGGAGGCCGCCGATGCCCACCCCGTCGCTGTTCGACCGCTTGGCCGAGTTGACCGACCCGCGACACGCGAAAGGCCGCACCGACCCGCTCGTGTCGCTCGTCGCCCTCGCCATCGTCGCCACCCTCGCCGGGCACACCAGCCTGACCGCCATCGCCCAGTTCGGCCGCCTCCGCGGGCACAAACTCGGGCACGCCCTCGGCTTCCGCGACGGCAAAATGCCGTGTGCCAACACCTTCGCCAACCTGTTCGCCGAACTCGATGCCGATCGCCTGGACCGGCTCATCGGCGACTGGCTGGGCGACCGCCATCCGGACGGACACGACCACTTGGCTCTCGACGGGAAGGTCCTCCGCGGCAGCCGCGTCGGCCAGACCCCCGGCGTCCACCTGTTGGCCGCCTACGCCCCGCAGGCGGCCGCCGTCGTCGCCCAGATGACCGTCGCGGCCAGCACGAACGAGCACAAGGCGGCCCTGCGGTTGCTCGGCGTGCTCCCCCTGGGCGGGGCGGTGGTGACGGCCGACGCCATGTTCATCCACCCGGACGTGGCCGAGCGAATCCTGGCCTCCGGTGGGGACTACGTGCGGTACGCGAAGGGCAACCAGACGGTGTTGCGGGCCGCCCTGGAGGCCACCTTCACCGCCGCCGAGGGCGGCATTTTTTCCCCCCGCGGTGCAGGCGGCGTGGGCGGCGGACGTGCGGACGGCCACCACCCGGGGCAAGGGGCACGGGCGAACCGAGCGGCGGACGCTCACCACCAGCACCTGGCTGGGTGAGTCCTTGACCGACTGGCCGGGGGTGGCCCAGGTGTTCCGCCTGGTGCGGGAGCGAACGGAGAAGGGGACGACGACGGTGGCGGTGGTGTACGGCCTCACCAGTCTGGGGCGGGTGATCGCCGACGCCGCTCGGCTGCTCGGGCTGAGCCGGGCGCACTGGGGGATCGAGAACCCCCAGCCAGACTGCTGGCGAAGCGACAACTTGTGCGTCCCCGGACGGACCGGGTACCATCGCTCCGGAGGCCCTGTTCGCGTTGGCCGCGTGGTGCGACCAACGTCTCGGCCACGGAGGCGACCCATGTCCGCTCGTGACCCCCTCGTCCCCCCCCGCGCCCCCGTCCGCCACGGGCGGCTCTTCCGCCGGCGATCTGGGACCAACTCCCGCCCGAGCGGCGGCGGCTCCTGCACCGGCTCCTCGCCGACCTGCTCGCTCGACCAATCCTGATCGACGCGGCCGCGCCGCGGGAGGAGCGTCATGAACGCCACCCCGCGTCGCCTCTCGCCGTCGCCCAAAGTCCAGCCGTGGCATCTCGACCGCGAGGCGATCGTGTCCGTCCGCCAGTCGACGCCGCAGCAAGTCCTCGACCACCAGGAGTCGACCGCCCGGCAGTACGCTCTCACCGACCGCGCCGTCGCCCTGGGGTGGACCCGCGAGTGCGTCGTCACCATCGACCAGGATCTCGGCACGAGTGGCCAGTCCATCGAAGGCCGACCCGGCTTCCAACGCCTGCTGGCCGAAGTCGCCCTGAATCGCGTCGGGCTGATCCTCGGCCTGGAGATGAGCCGCCTGGCCCGCTCGTGCAAGGACTGGCACCAACTGCTGGAGTTGTGCGCCCGCTTCCGCGTGCTGCTGGCCGATGCCGACGGGGTGTACGACCCGACCGACCATTCGGATCGCCTCCTCCTGGGCTTGCGCGGCATGATGTCCGAGGCGGAGCTTCACGTGCTGAAGAGCCGGATGTACCAGGGCAAGTTGAACAAGGCGAAGCGGGGGGAGTTGATCGCGGCCGTGCCGATCGGCTACTTCAAGCACCCGTCGGGCCAGGTGACGCTCGATCCCGACGAGTAGGTCCGGAGCCTCGTGCGGCTGGTGTTCGACGAGTTCGACCGGTGCGGGACGGTGCACGGCGTTCTCCGGCACTTGATTTCCCAGACGATTCGGTTGCCGTTCCGGTTGACTTCGGGGGAGAACGCGGGGCAACTCCAATGGCGTCCGCCGGGCCGGGAGACGATCCGCCAGATGCTGCGTCACCCGATGTACGCGGGGGCGTATCGGTACGGTCACCGGCCGACCGACCCGCGCCGTCAGCAACCCGGCCGTCCGAAGACGGGGCGAGGCAGCGGGCGGCCGGTCGAGGAGTGTCTGGTGTTCCTGAAGGATCGCTTCCCGGCGTACATCACCTGGGATCGGTTCGAGTCGAACCAGCAGCGGATGGCGGCGAACCGGTCGCGGGCGGGGTCGGCGGGCGCGGTCCGCCAGGGGGCGGCGCTGCTGGCCGGCGTGGTCCGGTGCGGGCGGTGCGGCAAGCG
>JANNQE010000180.1:0-5469 GCA_031441625.1 Planctomycetia bacterium | reverse complement strand
GGGCTGGAAACGATAGAAGCCCCGAAGGGGCGACAGCCAACAGCCCAGGGTGAGAACCCTGGGACACATTTGTGGATTGATCGTTTTCACCCACCCAGTTCATTTCTCTGCGTCTCCGCGGCTCTGCGTGAGACTGCTTGTTCCGCTCCCTGGCGGTCGCGGCTCGTAAGATTCCTCGACCCCTTCCCCTGGGTGCCTCCCCCATGCGAACCCTGTCCGCCCTGCTGTTCTTGTCGGTTCCACTACTCGCCGCCGACCTGACTGCCACCAAGTCGAAGGACGAGGTGACGTTCAAGGACGGCGACAGAGTCGTCACCAAGTACCTGTTCGGCGGGGACATCCCGAAGCCGCACTTCTGGCCCCTGAACGCCCCCGACGGCACGCCCGTGACGCAATCCATGCCGGCCGACCACAAGCACCACCGGTCGGTCTGGTTCTGCCACGGCGACGTGATCCCGGATGGGGTGGAACTGAAGACCAAATCGGCGGACAAGCGGGTGGAGGGCGTCGACTTCTGGAGCGAACAGAAGGGGCACGGGAAGATCGTGTGCGTGGAGGTGAGCGAGCCGAAGGCGGGCAAGGACGGCGTGAGCGTGAGCACCAAGAACGAGTGGAAGACGCCCGACGGCGACAAGATTCTGGATGAGGTGCGGGTGCTGACGGTGCGGAAGGTCGAGAAGGGGTATCTGGTGGAGTTCGACATCGACCTGCACGCCAGCGTGTGCGGCATCACCTTCGGCGACACGAAGGAGGGGGCGTTCGGCACGCGAGTTCACGAGGCCATCGGAGCGCCGAAGAACCCCGGCGGCACCTTCACCGCCGACCACGACCGGACCACCGAGAAGCCCATCTGGGGCACCTCCATCGACTGGATGGATTACTCCGGCAAGGTGGACGGCAAGGAGGTCGGGCTGAGCGTGTTCGACCACCCGAAGAACGCGGTGCGGGCGACCAGCCACGGCCGGGACTACGGGCTGGTGGCCGCCAACCCGTTCGGGCGGGAGAAGGCGTTCCCCAGCCAGAAGGGGAAGACGGAATTGACCGCGATCAAGAAGGGCGAGCACCTGAAGCTGAAGTACGCCGCGTTCGCCCACACCGGCGACGTGAAAACCGGCGGGGTCGAAGCGGCGTACAAGCTGTTCGCAGAGACGAAATAGTTCACCACGAATCAGACGAATAAGACGAATGAAGACAAAGACAGAGGGCGAATGAGGGAGCCAATCGTCGTGACTGCACTCGGCCTCCTTCCTTCCACTCTCTCTTCTGTCTTGATTCGTCTTATTCGTCTGATTCGTGGTCTTTCTCCGGGTGCCCCATGTCGAAGATGCCGTTCGTCGAACACGTCGAGATGCACGGGCACATCGTCGATTCGCTGCTACTGCCGAAGGTACTGGATGCGGTGCTCACCCGCGGGGGCACCTACCACATCGAGCAGTTCCAGCTCGGCGAGCGACAGGACGACACCAGCTCCGCCCGCATTGAAATTCGCGCCGACACCGCCGCGGCACTCGACGCCATCCTCGCCGAGATCCACCCGCACGGGGCCGTCAGCGCCGACCCGAAAGACTGCACCACCACCGCCGCCGACGTGCCCGGCGCGTTCCCCGACGGCTTCTATTGCAGCACCAACTTCCGCACCCAGGTGCGCATCGGCGGACAGTGGATCGACGTGCAGTCGCAAGAGATGGACTGCGGCATCGTGATCGCCGGCGACACCCCCCGCTGCCTGCCCATGACCTCGGTGAAGCCCGGCGACAAAGTCATCGTCGGGCGCGGCGGCACGCGGGTGTTTCCACCAGAAGCGGAGGCGCGGAAGGGGAGCATGTTCGAGTTCATGAGCAGCCCGGTGAGCAGCGAGCGGCCGAAGGCGGTGAGCGTGCGGGAAGTCGCCGGGGCGATGCGACGGGCGAAGGCGGCGGGCGAGAAGATCATGGCCGTGCTGGGGCCGGCGGTGGTGCACACCGGCGGGGCGGAGTTGGTGGTGAAGATGATCCGCGGGGGTTATTTGAACGTGCTGTTCGCCGGCAACGCCCTCGCCACGCACGACATGGAGCAGGCCTTCTACGGCACCAGTTTGGGCGTGTCCTTCGACCACGGCCTGCCCACCGACGAAGGGCACGAGCACCACCTGCGGACGATCAACACCATCCGGCGGCTCGGCGGCATCAAGGGTGCGATTGACGCGGGCAAGCTGAAGTCGGGCATCATGTACGAGTGCGTGACACGCGGCATCCCGGCCGTGTTGTGCGGCAGCATCCGCGACGACGGGCCACTGCCGGAGGTGATTACCGACGCACTCGTGGCGCAGACCGAGATGCGGAAGCACGTCCCCGGCACCGGCTTCTGCCTGATGGTGGCCACCACCCTGCACAGCATCGCGGTGGGCAACATCTTGCCGGCGAGTGTGAAGGTGGCGTGCGTGGACATCAACCCGGCGACGGTGACGAAGTTGATGGACCGTGGCAGCACGCAGACCGTCGGCATCGTGTCCGACGCCGAGCCGTTCCTGCGGGCGCTCGTCGCCGAGTTGGAACGCTGACCGACCCCCGCCCCCGCCGACTGCTATCCTGACCAGGTGTCCGAACCCCGCCGGTGAAGCGGTCATGAACACCCGTCTGGGCAAGTACCTGCTTCGTCGCAAGCTCGGGGCCGGCGGCATGGGCGAGGTGTGGGAGGCGCTCGACACCGTCCTCGACCGCCCGGTGGCGGTGAAGCTGTTGACGGGCGACGGCCCGGACTCCCGTCAGTCGATCCGCGAGGCCGCCGCCGCCGCGCGGGTGAACCACCCGAACGCCGTCAGCGTGTACGACGCGGCCGAGTGCGACGGCCGCTGGCTGATCGTCATGGAACTGGTGAACGGGCCGTCGGTCGCCCGGCGGGTGGAGGAGGGCGGGCCGCTCCCGTGGGCGGAGGCCACCCGCATCGCCCGCGACGCCGCGGCCGGACTGGCCGCCGTCCACGCGGCCGGCCTCATTCACCGCGACGTGAAACCGGCGAACATCCTCCTCACCCCCGACGGCACGGCCAAGGTGGCCGACTTCGGTCTCGCCCGTACGTCCAGTCGCACCACCCTCACGGCCGTCGTCGGCACCCCGCACTACATGAGTCCGGAGCAGTGCTGGAACGAGTTGGCCGACGCGCGGGCCGACGTGTACTCGCTCGGTGCCACCTTCTACACCCTCCTCACCGCCCGCCCGCCGTTCGCCGGCGACACGCCCATGGCGGTCATGTACGCGCACTGCCACAGCCCGGTGCCCGACCCGCGGGCGGTGTGCCCGGACGTTCCGGCCGGGTGTGCGGCGGTGGTGCAGCGGGCGATGGCAAAGGCACCGGCCGACCGGTTCGCGTCGGCCGACGACCTGCGGGCGGTGCTCGACGCCCTGCTCGACGGGGCGACCGTTTCCGAACCGGACTCGAACACTGTCTCGATCCGCCTGCCGCCGAACACCGTCGTCACCCCGCTGCTGCGTCGGCCGTTCCCCACCCGCCGGGTGATTCTTTCGGCCGTGGTCGCCATCCTCTTCGCCGCCGCACTCACCGCGTTCGCCTGCTGGCCGAAGTCCAGCACCGTTTCCCCGCCGACGATTCCCGGTTCACCCCCCACCACACCTGCCGAAGAACTGCCGGTGGGCGAACCGCCCCCGTTCAAGGGGCCGATTCAGAAGATCGCCATTTCGCCCGACGGCCAACGAATCGCGGTGAGCGTGACGGTTGGCAACGACGGGCACGGGGAACTTCACCTGCTCACCCGCCAGTGGGAAAAGCTCCCCGGCTGGCCGATCGACGCGCCGGGGGTGGAGGGGGTGGCGTTCTCGCCGGACGGCCAAAAGGTGGCGGCGGCGTCCCGCGGGCTGGGAACGGTGACGGTGGTGGACGTGGCGACCGCCATCGGAAAGCACGTGCAGGGCGGCGCGGTGCCGGGGGCGTCGCAGGTGGCGTTCTCGCCGGACGGCACCCGCCTGGCGGTCGGCGGATACAACTCCCTCGACGGGATGACGCTCCTCGTATGGGAGCGGGAGGCGTCGGGGGAGTGGAAGAAGCTGGAGTGGAAGAAGAACCCGCCGGAGTACGAGCTTTGGGGGTTCGCGTTCGCGCCGGGGCGGAACGTGCTGGCCGTCGGCTTGGGGCGAATCGGCGCGGAGAACGCCGTCGCGGCCCTCCGCCTGTACACGCCGGGCGAGGGGGACGA
This sequence comes from Planctomycetia bacterium, assembly GCA_031441625.1. Lineage (GTDB taxonomy): Bacteria > Planctomycetota > Planctomycetia > Gemmatales > Gemmataceae > JALHQU01. The sequence goes on along the minus strand of JANNQE010000180.1, from coordinate 1,280 downwards.
ACTGCCCGCGGCCGGGGTGACGCCGACCCGCCGGGACATCGGCCCGCCACTCGGCTTCGCCGCCGACGGGTCGGTGCTGGTGGTCGGGTCGCCCGGTCGGGTGCATCGGGTGCGGGCCACCGACTGGCAGCCGCTCCCGCCGCTGACGCTCCCGGAGGGGGACAAGGAGCAGGGGTTCTGGGCGGTGGCCGCCAGCGCGGACGGCACCTGGGTGGCCGGCGGGCAGGACAAGAGCGTCCACGTGTGGCGGGCGGCCGACAGGGTGAGGCGGGTGATGCCCCGGACGCACGCCGACCGCGTGTACGCCCTCGCCTTCACCCGAGGCGGCCAGTTGCTCAGCGGCGGGGCCGACGGCCAGGTGTTCGTCCACGACCCGGCCAAGGAGTTCCAGGGCCGGTGAAGGAGGTGTCCGCATGTCCGACGACGACAACTCACCCGTCGCCCTGCGGTTGGATCACATCTCCACCCGTGCTGCCGCGCTCACCGACGCCGGCCAGTTCGTCATGCGGTATGGCCCGGCCGTGCAGAAGTACCTGGCCGCCATCCTGCGAGACGCCGACGCCGCCGAAGAGACGTGGCAGGAACTGGTGACCAACCTGCTCCGCCGCGGCGGGCCGGGCACGTGGCCGGGGCAGGGCCGCTTCCGCGACTACCTCCGCACGGCCGCCCGCAACGCCGCCATGACCCACCTGCGGGGCAAGCACCGTCGCCCCGCCGCCGCCCTGCCCGACGACGTGGCCGACCCCGCCGAGCGATCCCTGGAGAACGACTGGCAGAAGCTGCTGCTGGACAAAGTGTGGCGGGAACTGGACGCCGCCGAGCGCCGCGGCAGCGGCAACTTCGTCCACACGGCGTTGCGGGTGTACACCGAGTCGCCGGAGTTGGAATCGCCGGAGCAGGCGGCAGAGGTGAGCGAGCGGATCGGGCGACCGATCACGGCCGAAGCGTTCCGCCAGCAGGTGCGGCGGGGGAAGAAGCTGATGGCGGAGCGGATCCTCACCGAAGTGGCCGGCACCATCGCCCACGCCACCGCCGCCGACGTGGAAGCTGAACTCACCGAGTTGGGCCTGATGCGGTTCGTGCAGGACTATCTGCCGGCCGACTGGCGGACTACGTACTTCGGCGGGTGAAGGGGTGAGGATTCCACTCGCTACTGACCTTCAGGAACGGAATGCGAGTGGACCAATGCTTCAGGCCGAAGGCCTGGGAGTCCTCAGCCCAGGGCAACGCCCTGGGTGGGCCAAGCCAACCGCCCCGCAGGCTGAAGGCCTGCGACCCTT
>JANNQE010000179.1:0-7231 GCA_031441625.1 Planctomycetia bacterium | reverse complement strand
GGCAACCCACCCGGTCACTCCGTTCCCGCTTCCAGTTCACGACCCAGGTTCCATCCTGGGTCTGCCCGCTCACGCGGGCCGCTCGCCGTTTCACCCCCGCGGTCGTCTCGTGTTGGCGCACTTCCTCCCTCCGTAACCCCGTAACGGCAGGTAGAATTACGGCACGCTGTCGGAGGTCGCCCATGTCGTCTGAGATGTCGCTGGAGGAGGCGAACGCCGAGGCCGTCCGCCGCATTCGTGCGGCGAAGGCGTGCGGCCAGTGGTGGCTCGACCTGGGCGACCTGCCCATCACCCGCGTGCCCGATGAGATCGTGGAGTTGAAGGACACGCTCCGGGTGCTGGGGTTGGGGAAAGAGCGGCTCGGTGCTGTCGGGGACACGACGGGGTGGGTGTGGGATGCCTCTCGGCCTGCTTCCCTGACGGACCTGCTGCCGTGGTTGCCCTCCACAGGGCCAACAGCCCGCGAGTGGGAACCTTCTCGGCCCGGTTCACTGACGGACCTGACACCGGTGGCCCGCCTGTCCGCCCTCCAGGAACTGAGCATCATCGGGACCGCGGTGACGGACCTGGCCCCGCTGGCCGGGTTGTCCGCCCTGACCACATTGGAGGCGTCCGTCACCGGCGTGACCGATCTCGCCCCGTTGGCCGGACTGCCCGCCCTGGCCTCCCTCAACCTGTCCGGATGCCGGATGACCGACCTGGGGCCGCTCGCCGGGCTGCACGCTCTGACGTCGCTCGACGTGTCCGCCACCGAGGTGACGGACCTCGGCCCGCTCGCCGGCCTGACCGCCCTGGCCACGCTGAACCTGCGGTTCACGCAGATGACGGACTTGGGCCCGTTGTCCGGCCTCTCTGCGTTGACCAAGCTGTCGCTGTGGGAGACGCGGGTGGCCGACCTGGGGCCGCTGGCCGGTCTGCCGGCTCTGGCGTCGTTAGACGTGTCCGCCACCCGGGTGACGGACCTGGGGCCGCTGTCCGGGTTGACCGCGTTGACCAAACTGTCGGTGTGCGACACGCGGGTGACCGACCTCGGCCCGCTGGCCGGGCTTCCCGCCTTGTTCGATTTGCACCTGTCCAGGTGCCCCTGGATCAAGGAACTCCGTCCCCTCCTCGGCGAACTGCCGAGCCTCCGGAAGTTGCGGGTCTACGGGTGTCGATTTCATGACCTGCATCCGAGTCTGTACGGGCAATGGGACGCCGACGACGTGTTCGACGCCGTTCGCGCCTACGACGCGGCACTCGGGCCGGACGCGAAACCGGACGCCGAGATCAAGGTGTTCGTCCTGGGGAACGGGCGGTGCGGGAAGAGCTACCTGATTCAGCGGTTGATGGGCAAGACGTGGGAGCAGATCGAGGCCGAGCGGATCACCACCACGCACGGCATCCAACTCGGCCGGTTCCAGGTGCCCGACGACTGGGGCTTCCCACACCCGGTCACCCTCTGCTTCTGGGACTTCGGCGGGCAGGACATCTACCACGGCACGCACGCCCTGTTCCTGAAGGAGCCGGCCATCTACCTGCTCCTGTACTCGGACGCGACCGAGAACGACGACCGGCTCGCCGAAGGCGGGTTCGAGATGCAGAACCGGCGGCTGTCGTACTGGTTCGACTACCTGCGACAGGAGGCGGGGGGCCGAGGGGTGGTGAGCAGCCCGGTGCTGTTCGTCAAGAGCCGGTGTGACGAGCCGCGGCCGGCGGTGCCGACCGCCACACCCGACCCGCGAGCGTTCCCGCACATCACCCCCGCCATCCCGGCGAGCGCGAAGGACCCGCGGGGGCTGAAGCACCTGCTGCCGCACCTCGAGGAGGCGGTGGGCCATCTGCTGGCGGAACACCCGCAACCGCCACTGCCGGCGAGTTGGGCGAGGGTGAGGGATCACATCCGCGAGTTGCAGAAGGCGAAATTGCCCCGCACGATGACGTTGGGTCAACTGGGAGCGGTGTGCGCGGAGTGCGGGTGCAACCCCGGCGACGAGGTGTTCCTCCGCGACGCCCTCGCCCTGATGGGTGTGGTGTACTACCGGAAAGGGGTGTTCGCCGACCGCATCATCATCGATCAGGCGTGGGCGCTGGACGCCATCTACACCGTGTTCAAGCGGGACCACCCGAAGTTCCAGCGGAAGATCGACGACCTCCGGGGCCGGTTGACCCGCGAGGATCTGGAACTCTACTTCTGGGCCGATCACCCGATCGAGGACCAGCGGACGTTTCTCAGCTTCATGGAGCAGTGCGGCATCTGCTTCCGGGCCAGTGATCGGCACGACCAAGAGTACGAGGGGAACTACATCCTGCCGGATAAACTCGACCACTGGGGCGTGGATCACGGGCGACAGTTCCGCCGCCAACTCGCCGACGCGTCCGGCTCGCAGTTGACGGCGGCGTTCACCCTCCTGCACGACGGCATCGCCCGCCACCTGCTGTCCCGGATCGGTTCGGTCGCCGGCGACCGCGCGACGTACTGGCGGTACGGGTGTCACTTCTACGACGCGGTGACCGACTGCGAGGTGTTGATCCGTACGGACGGCAACACGGTCCGCTTGTTCGCCTGGGGTGATAAGACGGCCGGCGTCCTCGGCACGCTGGCGCAGGTGCTGGAACAGGTGCCGTGCGGCCAACCGCCGGATGTTGCTTGGGGCGAAGACGGTGCCGCACCGATCCGCATCGGCCGCGACGACCCGGACGAGAAGCCGGAGGAGCGGTTGAAGCCGAGCAAGTACGGGCCGAAGAGCGTGTTCTTCTCGTACCGCCACCCGCACCCGGATCACCCCGGCTCCGACCGCGGCCGGCTGCTCCTCCGCCAACTCCGCGACCTCCTGACCACGCAAGGCTGGACGGTGCTGCTCGACGAACAGCGGTTGCAAGACGGCGACTCCATCTCCGACTTCATCACCGACGTGCGGGAGTGCGGGTTCCTGGTGCCGGTGTTCTGCGGGCGCTACCTCGACTCGCGGTACACGCTCAGCGAGCTGTTCACCTTCCGCGAGAAGTTCGCCCACGACGAACCGGCGTTCGCCGACCGAACCGCGCCCGTAACGTACCCGGAGAGCGGCGTTCAGAACGACTTGCGACAGGCGGAATACGTGCTGAAGTGCCGGACGATGTTCGACGAACACTTCCGGATGGCAGGCCAAAGGGCACTCGCACCGCGGGTGTACGAAGCGGTGTTTCACCTGAACAGTTGGGGCGGACGGTTGAGCGAGGTACTCGCCGCCCTGAGCGACCGACTGAGCAGCCGCACGGCCGAGGCGGTGGCCGAGCGGCTGAACCGGCAGTACGAGCGGCTGCACCCGTCGCGCACCAGGCGAAGCGGGTAGGGAACGGGCCGCGGATGGTTTCGCCGGTCCACCACGGTGGGCCGATTCGCCGTAAGTGCTTGACCGGAAAGGGTGGTAGCGGAATTCGGGAGTGGGTCCGCGGAGGGGTGGGGGGAAAGTGGCCGGACCCACTCCGCGACCGTTCACCCCAAAATCACGTCCACCGCTTCGACCACGCTCGGCACCACGGCCGCCAGCTTCAGCGCGTCGTCCGGGGCGGTCACGTCGCACACCGAGCCGTACCCGGTGCGCACCAGGATCGTCCGGCAGCCGGCCGCCGCCCCCGCTTCCAGGTCGCTCCGCCGGTCGCCCACCATCCAACTGTTCGACAGGTCCAGGCCGAGCGCGGCGGCGCTCCGGAGCAGCATCCCCGGCTTCGGCTTGCGGCAGTCGGTGTCGCGGCGGTACTCGCCCACGCCGTCGGTCGGGTGGAACGGGCTGAAGTCGAAGTGGTCGATGACGGCCCCGCACTCGGCGAGCAGCAGGGCGGAAATGTGCCGGTGAACCTCCGTCACCCGCGACTCGGGGAAGTACCCGCGGGCCACGCCCGATTGATTCGTGACGACCACCACCGGCCGGCCGGCGGCGTTCAGCCGCAGCACCGCCGCCGCCGCACCGGGGACGAGCCGCACCTGCGACACGTTCGACAGGTATTCGACTTCGGCGATGAGCACGCCGTCGCGGTCGAGGAACACGGCCGGCGTCATCGGGGCACCGTGTTTGGAATTGGATGGGACCTCACCCCCCGGCCCCCTCTCCCGGGGGAGAGGGGGTGTTCAAGGGGGAAAGCTGGCCGGTGTTCTCGCCGTGAGCGTACACTCGGGGTAACGTGGGCCGCTCGCACGCTCGCGGCGAACAGGAATGACCCTCGGCGCTTTGAACACCCCCTTTCCCCTGGGAGAGGGGGACGGGGGTGAGGTCACCGACCGCGGGGTCACGCCGGCCGCTTGAGGGCGGGGTCCACGAACGCCACCGTCGGCGGTTCGGCGTCCATCGCCTCGGCCGCCCGCTCCTCCACCTCCGGATCGACGGTGCCGAACAGCACGTCCATGGCGGAGGTCATTTGGGCGGTGGTGTCGGTCCAGCGGGTGCGGCGGAACCGCTCGCGGATCCGCGCCTCGCGGCCGACGCGGTAGTCGGGGTCGAAGATGAGCCGTTCGAGCAGGCCCACGTACCCGACCAGGTCGTGCGGGTCGTGGTAGTCCACCAGGTCGCCGGCGATCTCGGGCACGGCCGACGCGTCCGACGCCAGGCACGCCTTGCCGTACGCCAGCCCCTCGGCCACCGGCAGCCCCCACCCCTCGTACAGCGACGGGTAGAGCGTGAACAGGCAGTTGGTGTACAGCCACGCCAGATCGCCGTCGGACGTGCCGCTGATGATGCTGATGTGCCCGCGGGTGGTCGGGTCGTTCTGGATCTGGGCGATCAGGTCGCCCGACATCCACCCGACCGAGCCGGCGAACACCAGTTTGGGGACGCCCGCCGGCCCGTGCTTCAACAGCAGCCGCCGCCACGCCTGGTACACGAGCGCGTGGTTCTTCCGCACTTCAATGGTACTCACCAGCAGCACGTACCCCGGCCCGCCGCCCGGCCGCAGGGCGGGGGCGAACGCCGGCTTGGGCGACGGCTTCACCTCCGACAGCTCGCCGTCGCCCAGCCGCACCACCGCCGCCGGCGGGGCCACCAGCCCCTTCACCTCGGCGTACTGGAACAGGTCACGGCGGGTGCAGTCGGAGATGCAGAACACCAGGTCGGACGCTTGCAGGGCGTTCGTCAGCCACGGGCCGTACAGCGGGCCGCAACTGGCCACGAACCACTGCGGGAACTTGTGCGGGATCAGGTCGTACAGCACGAACGCGACCGAGCAGTTGACCGTCCGCCACACCTTCTGCACGGCGTCCGGGTAGTTCAGGTCGAAGCCGGGGAACAGGGCCACGTCGTCGCGGTCGGGCTGGAAGGCGGTGGTGCTCGACTCCTTCCACCCGGGGTGCCGCTCGGTCCCCTCGTTGGCCGCAAGCCCGACGACGCACTCGCGGGTGACGCCGACGAACCCGCCGCGGGTCATGCAGTGGCGGAAGAAGCCGACCACCCGCCCCTGGCTGAGGAACGCCTTCACCACACTCAGCGTGGTGCGGGTGATGCCGGTGTACGAGCCGGCGTTGTCGAACAGGGTGCTCACGTCCACCCACACGGCCCGCTCGCGGGTCGGCTCGGCCGGCGGGTGGCCGGGGTGGCGGCGGGTGCGGAGGTCGGCCCAGCGGGTGAGCAGGCGGTCGCCGGCGGCACGCACGGCGGCGGTGGTGACGAGCAGGTTGACCGCCTGCTCCACCCACGCGGCGTCGTCCGCCCGCCGGTCGTCCACCACGTCGGCCAGGAAGTCGGCCAGGGTGTCGGCGGTCGCCGTCAGGCGGTGGGTGCGGGCGTTCGCCCCGGCGGGCAGGCCGTCGGCGGTGGCGTCGATCACCCCGACGGCGGCGGACCCGAGCAGTTGCAGGCCGTAGGTGCCGGAGGCTGTGGCCAGGGCTGGTGGCAGTGAAACGGCGGTGTTCCGCAGCAGCGTGCCGATGACGAGCGAGTCGAGCGACTCCGAGCCGACGAACAGCACGCCGGGGCGGGCGGACAGGGCGGGCAACACGAACCCGGCCGCCGGGTCGTTGACGAGCGTGTACACGGCCACGTCGTACTGGCTGGTGCCGGCCAGGAAGTCGGCGAACCGCACCACCTTGCGGTCGGCCCAGTCGTCGAACTCGTCCGGCCGCTCGGCCACCAGTTCGACCTCGAACCGCGCGTCCAGGGCGGCGAGCACCCGCCGCAGGTCCACCGGGCAGTGCGGGGCGAGTGCGTCGGCGGGGGGCGTCACCCAGGCCACCCGCGGGCGGCGGCGGGCGGGTGCGACCTCGATCGCGCGGCAGGCGGCCTCGGCCGTGCGGGCCCAGTTGAACTTGCGGGCGTGGGCCAGTCGCAGGGGCAGGCGGGCCTCCCGCGGCTCGGCCAGTGCCGCCGTGATGGTGTCGGCGAACGCCGCCGGCGACCGCACGTCGCACAGCCACGACACCCCGCCGGCCACCTCCGGCAGCGACGACTCGGTGGACGTGACCACCGCCGCGCCGCACTGGAGCGCCTCCAGCACCGGCAGCCCCAGCCCCTCGTACACCGACGGGCAGAGGAACAGCCGGCACCCGTGGTACAGCGCCTTCAGGTCGTCGTCCGACACGTACCCGATCAGGTGGCAGCGGTCGCCCACGTCGCTCTCGTGAATCACCTGGTGCAGGTTGGCGGCGTCACGGATGGGGCCGGCGATGACGAGCGGGTGGCGGGCCTGCACGTCCGGCGGCAGGGCGGCGAACGCCCGCACCGCGCCGTCGATGTTCTTGTGCTTGTCCGGGCTGCTGGCGCAACACAACAGGAATTCGCCGGCCAGCCCGTGGCGGGCACCGAGCAACCGCAGCCGCCGCTCGGCCTCTTCGTCCGTGAGCGGGATGAACAGCGGGTCGGGTGCGCCCAGGATGACTTCTGAACGCCCCCGCCAGTTGGGGAAGAAGCGGCGGAGGTCGGCGGCCGTGTACTCGGAGATGGACAGCACCGTGTCGGCCGCCAGCAGCAGCTCGGTGCGGGCGTGGTACCACGCGGCCACCGCCTCGTTCCGCAGGAACCAGTCGGCCATGGCCAGCGGGATGAAGTCGTAGGCGATGGCAGCGACGTGCGGGCGGCGGTCGAGGGCGAACTCGGGCGCGACCGTCTGGTGCTCGCCGGCCAGGCTGGTGAGCAGGACGACGTCCGGGCGGAAGGCGCACAGCCAGTCGCCGAAGTAGCGGCCGTTCAGGCGGGCGGTGGGCAGCTCGAACGGGTGGACCCGCACCGGCGGGGTGAAGGTGAGGACGGGCAGGCCGACGGAGTCGGCCGGGTCGACGGGCGGC